>DVFQ01000130.1 GCA_018713185.1 Candidatus Copromonas avistercoris (nom. illeg.)
CTCTCCTGATTTTAAAAATTCCTTTTCCGGGAAGGGCCTGGCCCAACGCCGGGATTTTAATTTTGTTCATTTATATTACTTTCGGGAGCAAAGCATTCCCGTATCTTATCGGAAATTTCCTGTTCCCGGAAAGAAATGCACTGGATAATCGAATTTTTCACTTCGTTGGCCTTGGAGCTTCCGTGGGTCTTTACCACAAGCCCCTTTAAGCCCAGAAGCGGCGCGCCTCCATACTGGGACGCGTCAAAGCTTTTCATCGTGGCCTTTAGAGCCGGCTTGATTAAAAGCGCCCCGAGCTTGCTCCGGGTGGTGGACATTAATCCCTTCTTCACCATCGAAAGCATGGTCGCTCCCACTCCCTCGTAGAGCTTTAAGATCACATTTCCTACAAACGCCTCGCAGACGATCACGTCCGCGCCGCCGTGGGGGATCTCCCTGGCCTCAATGCTGCCGGTAAAATTGATATCGGGACATTCCTTTAGAAGGGGGAAGGTTTCCTTTACCAGGGCGTTGCCCTTTTCCTCCTCCGCGCCGATATTTACGATCGCGACTCTGGGATTTTCGATCCCTACTACATACTTCATATAGAGAGAACCCATTCTCGCGAACTGGACCAGATGGGACGGCCTGGCGTCCACATTGGCGCCGCAGTCGATCAGAAGGGAAACTCCCTTTTCCGTCGGGATCAAGGGCGCAAGGGGCGGCCGCTCCACTCCTTTGATCCGGCCGACGATCACCTGGCCGCCGACCAAAACCGCTCCGGAGCTGCCGGCGGAAACGAATCCGTCCGCCTCTCCGTTCTTTACCAAATTCAGTCCCACAACGATCGAGGAATCCTTTTTCTTCCTGATCGCGTTTACCGGCGGTTCCCCCGTTTCGATCACCTCCGGCGCTTCCCGGATCTCGATCTGGGCCTTATCATATGTATAGTTTACAAGCTCTTTTTCGATATCGGCCGTTCTTCCCGTAAGGATCACCGCGATATCCTTCCGCTCATTGACCGCCTGGACCGCGCCTTTTACGATCTCTCCCGGCGCGTTGTCGCCTCCCATGGCGTCAACCGCAATTTTTATCATTGAACCCATCTCCTGTATCTGGCTTTCTAAATCTATCAATACTATACTAGATAGGTTCCATAAAATCAATAGGTATTTTAAACGGGCCGAAGACAGAAAAAATCCCGGAGAGCGGTTCGGATCCGATCCGTTTCTCCGGGACGCAGCTTAAAGTTTTTTGATCCGTTCCAGGGCTTTTAAGGAATTTTCATAGGTTCCAAAGGCTGTCAGCCGGAAAAATCCCTCGCCGGAGGGGCCGAATCCGGCTCCCGGCGTCCCGACGATCCCCGCGTTTTCCAGAAGATGATCGAAAAATTCCCAGGATTTCATGTTCCCCGGCGTCTTCATCCAGATATACGGGGAATTGACCCCGCCGTAAACGGTATAGCCCGCGGCGGCTAACCCCTCGCGGATCGTTTTGGCGTTAAAGAGATAGCGGCCGATCTGTTCTTCCACCTGCCGGCTGCCCTCCGGGGAATAGACGGCCTCGCCCGCCCGCTGGATGATATAGGGAGCGCCGTTGTACTTGGAGCCCTGGCGGCGGGCCCACATGGCGTTAAGGCTTGCGTTTCCTCTGATCAGCTCCTTGGGGACCACCGTAAATCCCAGTCGGGTGCCCGTAAAACCGGCCTTTTTAGAAAAGCTCCGAAGCTCGATGGCGCAGGTTTTCGCTCCCTCGCACTCATAGATCGAGTGGGGGATCCCGTCCTCCGTAATATACGCCTCATAGGCCGCGTCAAAAAGGAGTACGGAGCCGTTTTGGTTGGCGTAATCCACCCAGATCTGAAGATCCTCTTTCTTAATGGCCTCTCCCGTGGGATTGTTGGGGAAGCACAGGTAGATCAGATCCGCCGGTTCCTTCGGAAGCTCCGGAAGGAAGCCGTTCGCCTCCGTGCAGGGCAGATAGACCACCCCGTCAAATTTTCCCGTATCCTCATGGTACTGTCCGGTGCGGCCCGCCATAACATTGGAATCCAGATAGACCGGATACACCGGATCGCAGACCGCCGCCACGCTGTCAAGAGAAAACAGCTCCTGGATATTTCCGGCGTCGCACTTGGCTCCGTCGGAGATAAAGATCTCGTCCGCTGAAATATCGCAGCCTCTTTTCTGGAAATCTTCCCTGGCGATCACATCTCTTAAAAATAGATAGCCCTGCTCCGGCGCGTAGCCGCGGAAGGTTTCCGCATGGCCCATCTCGTCCACCGCCTGATGCATGGCTTTTAAGATCGCGGGCGCCAGCGGCTGGGTCACGTCGCCGATCCCCAGGCGGATGATCTCCGTCTCCGGGTGAGCCGCCTGGAAGGCCGCTACTTTTTTTGCGATCCCGGAAAACAAATAGCTTCCCGGCAGTTTTGCGTAGTTCTCGTTCACTCGTGTCATGGCTTCTATCCTCTCTTTCCTGTTGCCGATGATTTTTGTCTGTCCAAAAAGGCAGCCCGATCCTAGTTTTCCGGGATCAGCATGGTCACCATATGGGCGCTCTCCGTAATGGTCCGGCCCGTATCCATACTGGTTTTCTGCAGATACCGGTGGGCCTCCGGCTCCGTCAGATGGTTCCGCTTCATTAAAAGCTTCTTCGCCCGGCGGATCACTCCCTGCTCTTCCGCGCTTTCCACGAATCCGGCAAACAACGGATGGGCATGGTTGGGACGGGATTTAAACTCCGGATGGGCCTGGGTGCCGATAAAGAAGGGATGATCCGAAAGCTCGATCATTTCCACGATCCTTCCGTCGGGAGAAAGGCCGGATAACATCATGCCGTGGGAAGCAAACTCCTCCCGGTACCGGTTATTGACCTCAAAACGGTGTCTGTGTCGTTCGTTTATGGTTTCCGACCGGTACAGCCGGTACGCCTTTGACTTTTTATCCAGCACGCAGGGATAGCTCCCCAGGCGTAGCGTTCCGCCGATATCCTCGATCCCGTTCTGCTCCGGCATCAGATCCACCACCGGGTGGGGAGTATCCGGATCAAATTCCGAACTGTTGGCGTCCTGATACCCCAGCACATTCCTGGCAAATTCCACCATCGCCATCTGCATTCCCAGACAGATCCCAAGATACGGGACCTTATGGGCCCTTGCATAGCCGGCCGCCAGGATCATGCCCTCGGTCCCCCGGCTTCCAAAGCCTCCGGGAACCAGGATCCCGTCCGCTCCCGACAGCGTCTCCTCCAGGTTCTTTTCCGTCAGCTGCTCCGAATCGACCCACTGGATATGGACCTTGGTGCGGTTTGCGATGCCGCCGTGCTTTAAAGCCTCCATTACGCTTAGATAGGCGTCGTGAAGCTGGATATATTTTCCCACCAAGGCGATCGTGATCTCGCTCTGGGGGCTCTTCATGGCCTCCACCATATTTTTCCAGTCCGCAAGCATGGGTTCCGGACAAGGAAGGTTCAAGCAGCCGCAGACCACCTGGGCCAGCCGCTCCCGCTCCAGCATGAGGGGCGCCTCATAAAGATACTCCACATCCAGGTTCTGCAGCACGTTGCTCTCCGCCACGTTGCAGAATAAGGCGATCTTCGCGCGGATCTCATCCCCTAAGGGAACCTCGGCGCGGCAGACGATGATGTCCGGGGAAATTCCCATTCCCTGGAGAGCCTTTACACTCTGCTGCGTCGGCTTCGTTTTTAACTCGCCGGAGGCTTTCAGATACGGAACCAGGGTCACATGGATCAACACCGAGTTGCCAGGCCCCAGCTCCTGGCGGAACTGGCGGATCGCCTCCAAAAACGGCTGGCTCTCAATATCGCCCACGGTCCCGCCGACTTCGATAATGGCGATCCGGTTTTCCTCCGGCGTCCTTGCCTGATAAAACCGGGATTTGATCTCGTTGGTGATATGAGGGATCACCTGGACCGTCCCTCCGCCGAAATCTCCGTGGCGTTCCTTCTGGAGGACCGTCCAGTAAATCTTTCCTGTGGTCACATTGGAATTTTGATCCAGGCTCTCGTCTATAAACCGTTCATAATGGCCCAGATCCAGATCCGTCTCCGTCCCGTCGTCCGTAACAAAAACCTCGCCGTGCTGAATGGGATTCATGGTTCCCGGATCGATGTTGATATAGGGATCAAATTTCTGCATGGTAACCTGATAGCCTCTAGCCTTTAAAAGCCGTCCCAGGGAAGCGGCCGTAATTCCTTTTCCCAATCCGGAAACAACGCCTCCGGTCACAAATACGTACTTTACTGCCATATATACCTCCTAACAGAAAAAAGGGTGACAGAGTCCTTAAGACTCCGACACCCTTGTCCCAAAAAATATGGGTTTACTATAGTCTTTTTTTTCTCATTTGTAAAGTACTTTTTTTAATACTTTTTCGCCAATGCTTTTTGGAAGATAGTTTCCCAAATGCTTCCCCGAATATACACAGCAGATCCGCAGTCTGCCGTCTACTCCTGCGTCCCCTGGCAGCGCTTAAAGATCCTTCGCAGCATGAACACCGCCGCGATCCCTAAAACCAGCTCCGCCGTCGGCTGGGCAAATACCAGGCCATAAAGCGGGAACAGCTTATTATAGAGGATCAGGGCCGGGATTTCCAAAACGATCTTTCTCATGATCGCGAAGATCAGGGCGTTCCGTCCAAGACCCAGGGACTGGAACACGCCGACGGTGACGAAATCCAGGCAGAGAAGCGGGATCCCAAGGCAGAAGCCCCTTAAGAACCTGGTTCCGTAGGCGATAATGGTCTCATTGTTCATAAACGACCGGATCAAAAGCCCCGCTCCCGCGTAATAGCAGACTGCCACGAAGATCAGAAGAGGGAGCATTGTCTTTAAAGCAAATAGGATCGTTTTCTTCATCCGCTTATGAAACTGTCCGGCATAGGTGTAGCTGACAAGCGGCATGATCCCCTGGGAAAAGCCCATGCCCACCTGCATGGGAACCATATAGATCTTATAGGAAATCCCCATGGCCGCCACCGCGTCCGCGCCGTAGGCGGATGTAAAATTATTTAAGATGGTCATTCCCGTTACGTTGAGCAGGTTCTGGAGCGACGCCGGAACCCCGACGCCGCAGACGCCGAGAATGATCTCTTTCGTAAATTTCAGCTTCTTCGGGTTAATGCACACATAAGTGCTTTTCCGTTTTACATAAAGGAGAACAAAGAAATATCCGCAGGCCACGCAGTTGGAAAGGAAGGTGGCGAGCCCCGCTCCCGCCGCTCCCATATGGAAGCCCCAGGGCAGGATAAAGATCGGATCCAGGATCATATTCAAAATGCATCCGCTCATGGTCCCGATGCTGGCGTGAAGGGCGGACCCTTCCGAGCGGAACATATAGGCCATCACCACGTTTAAGATCGCGGGCATCGCCCCGCAGGAAACGGTCCAGAACATATAGCCGAAGGTCGCGTCCCGGGTCGCGTCGTCGGCTCCCAAAAGCGTCATCAGCGGATCAGCGAACACCGTGCAGAACAAAGAAATAAGAAAGCCACCGAGAAGACAGCAGTAAAAGCCGAAGGCCGAGCTGCTGGATACCGTATCATAATCCCTCATTCCAAGGGAACGGCTCATCATGCTGGACGTTCCTACGCCAAATAAGTTATTGACCGCGTTAAACGCCAGAAGCACCGGAGCCGCCAGGGTAACGCCGGCGTTTTGCACCGGGTCGTTTAACATTCCCACAAAAAAAGTGTCCGCCAGGTTATATAAAACCATTACCAGCGAACTCAAGACCGTAGGGACCGCCAACTTTGCCACCGCGCTGGGGATCGGCGTCTTCTCAAATAACTGGATCTTTTCATTGTTTTCCATGCTTTTCACCTCATCTGACATCATAACACAGAACCCAGTTTATGACAAGCTATGACAATTTTTTGTCACTTGCTCCTTGCCGTCCGCATCTTAAGATAAAAGCAGTTGGCCCCGTCCTCGCAGGTCAGGCCCAAAACCGCCTTATGCTCCCTGGCGATCTCTTTCGCGATCGAAAGGCCAAGGCCGCAGCCAAAGCCGGAGGCCCTTGAGGTATCGCCCCGGTAAAACCGCTCGAAAACGGCCTCCCGCTGTTCCTTGGGGATCGGAGCCCCATGGCTTTTTACCTGCAGGCAGAAGCCGCCGCGCCCGGTTTCCTCCATGGAAACCGTCGTTGCGGACTGGGGATTGGAATAGCGCACCGCGTTGTCCAAAAGAACCTGGAGCAGCTGCTTTAATTCCTCCCGATTCCCGTTTACGAAAAATTTCCTTGATTCCTCGAGATCCTCATAGGAAAGCATCCGGCCCGCCTGATAAAACACAGGCTCAAAGGTGAGCAGCTCCTCCATTAAAAGCTCGCCGAAATCAAACCGGGAAAACGCCTTCTTTTTTCCCGTCCCCGCGTCGCTTCTTGCCAATGTCAAAAGGCTTTCCACTAACTTCCTCATCTCCTGGCATTCCTGCTTCATATTTTCCAGCCATTTATCCGACTCCTCGTCCCGGCCGGAAATATGGCCGCTTAGAAGCTCCGTGTTGGCCGCCAGGATCGTTAACGGCGTTTTTAATTCATGGGACGCGTTGGCGACAAATTCCTTCTGAGCCGTCATAGCCTTTTCCAGCGGCCGCACCGCCCACCCGGCAAAAAACCAGGAAAGGACGAAGAACAAAAGCCAGATCCCAACGCAGGCCGCCGCGCCGTACTGCCAGACGCTCTCCATCATGGTTTCGCTGTAGGAGGTGTCGGCAAAGGCCAAAAACACTCCTTCTGGGCGGGCCTCGCGGAAATACTTCAAGCTGTATTCCGGCAGAAAGCCCGTCTCCCCTCTCCCGTCCATGCCAAGAAGGATCACTTCGTCAAGGAACGCCTGATCCGGAAAGGAATTATAATTTCCCTCCTGCAAGAGCATCGCGCCGTCTGCCGTTACGATCACAGAAAAATGAGGAACCCGGACCTGGGAAGCGCCGTCAAAGATGATCCGGCTCCCGGCTCCCTCGGCGATCTGGCTTAAAATCTGATCCGTTTCCTGGTAGCTTCTGCTTTTTACGACGGCCGCCGCCGCGAAAAAAGTCACGCCGATCACCGCCGTCACGATCGCCATATTGTAAAACAAAAATTTGATCTTCAGCCGGACGATTTCCTTCAAGCCGTTTCCTCCCTTTCCGTCAGCCGGTACCCCAGTCCCCGGATGGTAACGATCCAGACATGGACCTTTAAAAAGTGAAGCTTCTTCCTAAGAAAAGAGATATACGTCTCCACGTTGTTCTCCACCGCCTCGGAACCTTCTCCCCATACCTTTAAAAGCAGGGTTTCCTTGGAAATCACAAGCCCTTTATTGGCCATCAGCACCCGCATGATATCATATTCCTTTTTCCCCAGCTGCAGCTGCTTTTCCGGGCCGGAAAGAATATAATTTTTCCGGTCCAGCTTCAGATCGCCCACGGTTACCACGTCGGGGATCAGCTCTCCCTGCCGTCTGACCAGCGTTTTTACCACCGCCAGCAGCTCCTCCACTTCAAAGGGCTTCGTCAGATAATAATCCGCTCCTCCCTCCAGGCCGCGGACCTTATCCTCCACCTCGCTGCGGGCTGTAAGAAGCAGCACCGGCGTCTGGACGCCGCGGCTCCTGGCCTCCGACAATACGGAAAAGCCGTCCTTTCCCGGAAGCATCAGATCCAGGATCACCAGGTCGTAGGCGCCCGTTTCCATCTGGCAGGCGCCGGTAATCCCGTCGGTGCAGATATCCGCGTCAAACCAGATCTGCTTTAACAGATCCTGCAGCGACTGGGCCAGTCTTTCGTTGTCTTCAATGATCAATACTCTCATACCTGCTATTTTCCCTCTTTTTATCCGGAAAGTCAACGAGGATGCCGGAAATTCCCATGCCGGAAGCCTAAAAAGCGTCCGGCGGGAACATTCCGTCATCCCCGTGTTCTTATATTTCGGCCTATTTTTTGTTTGTTCTGCTTTTATGTCCAGATCCGTACCGCGTTTTATGTCAAGATCTGTCCCGCGCGGTCAGCAGTCTTGCAGCCGCCCAGGCAGCACTCGCTAGCGGCTGCGGATCTCCCGGCGCATAAACACGATATAGGAAACCGCGAAAATCACCGCCGTCACCGCCAAAAGCGCCACCAGATGAGGCCATACAAGAAGCAGGCTCTGGCCAAGGGACAGATAGCCGGTGATGGCTCCCGAAAGCTGCTGCGGCAGGATCGCGTTGGTGGTGCGCACCGTGGGGCTCATGATCGTAGAAACCGCCTCGCTGTAAAGATAATAGGGCGAAAGCCGGTTTAATCCCAGCTCCAGATTATACGCGTCCAAAAGCTGGCCCCAGGTCAGGATCGATTCCGCCGGGCTGATGACGCTCACAAGGACGCTGACCACCATGCTCATAAAGAGCGCGAAGAAAATCCAGCAGGCGATCCCCAGCATGGCCGAGGTGGCCGTATGGCGGCAAAGGACGGAAAACAGGATGGAAAGCGCCAGCCAGAAGCAGATGTACACGCCTGTAAAAAGCAGGAAGACAAAGATCCGTCCCACTTCCTCCGCACTTGGCGGGATTCCGATCACAAGAAGCCCCACCGCTCCGATGATCAGTCCCATGGAAAACACCATGACAAAGATCATCGTCGCCGCCGCCAGGAATTTCCCGTTGATCACCGAATCCCTGTACACCGGCTGGGAAACCAGATGATTCATGGTCCCCTCCGTCATCTCGCTGTTAATGGCGTCAAAGCCTAACGTGATCCCCACAAAGGGCCCTAAAAGGGCGATAAAAGACATAAAGGAGGGAATCGTACCGCTGCTTAAGGTGAAAAGCTGCAAAAACAGATAGTCCGCCTGCAGGCCGGATAACGAGTCCTCGATCAGCGTGGATACGGATCCGTAAATACTGGCGAAGCTGGTGATCAAGATCAAGCAGAGGACAATAAAGAACCTCCGGCTGTGAATATGGTCGGCCATTTCTTTTCTATAGATCACCAGAAGCCCGTTCCTGTTTATCGTTCTTTCTTCCCCTAAGGGCCGCAAGGCGTCCTCCTGCCGCGCCGGACTTTCCTGATTTTTCATTGGACTTTCCTGCTTTTTCATCGGATTTTTCAAAATATCTGCGGTAAATTTCATCCAGATCACCTCCCCTCAGCCGAAGATGGCTCAACGTATAGCCCTGGTCCAGGGAGCGTCTTAACAGCTCTCTGCGGACGTCGTTTCTTGAGCGCACCACATAGACGTCGCCCTGGCGCTCCACCTGCCGCACATTCCCCAGATCGTTTAATAAGGCTTTAAAGCCGCCGTCGTCGGGAACCGCCGCCGTTTCCAGCACATAATTTCCTTCCTGCTGCACCTGTTCGGCCAGCTCTTCGATCTTTCCGCAGGCAATGAGCTTTCCTTCTACGAACAGCCCCACCCGGTCGCAGATCTGCTGCACCTGGTACAGCTGGTGGGAAGAGATCAAGATCGTCCGGCCATCCTCCACCGACAGCCTGCGGATCAGATCCGTCAGCTCTCTCATGCCCTCCGGGTCAATGCCCAGCGTCGGCTCATCCATGATCACCACCTGAGGATCTTTCATCAGCACATCCGCGATCCCCAGCCTCTGCTTCATGCCCCGGGAGTAGGTTCCCGTTTTCTTATCAGCCGCCTCCGTCATCCGAACCCGTTCCAGAAGACTGTCGATCCGCTCCTCTAAAAGCGTTCCCTTAAGGCCGTTGAGCCGTCCCGTAAACCGCAGGTTCTCCCGCCCGGTCATATCGGCGTAAAATCCCATCTGATCCGGCAGATAGCCCACCATGGTCTTGATTCCGATGGGATCTCTCGTACAGTCCCGGCCATTGATAGAAGCCGTCCCTGAAGTAGGCTCCGTAAGGCCCAGGAGCATCAGGATCGTCGTCGTTTTTCCCGCTCCGTTGGGGCCTAAAAGGCCGAAGATCTCACCCTTGCGGATATCCAGGTTCAGCTCCGAAACAGCCGTTTTTTCACCATAGCATTTGGTAAGCCCTTCCGTATGTATGATGATCCGTTCCATCTGATCCATATGGATTCCTCCTTTCGGCTTTCCCTTGCTATCGTCTTCCGTATTTCTTGAACACATAGCTCAGTCCGCCGGCAACACCGAGGATGATCACAATGGCCACAAATCCCCAAATGGTCTGGGTTTTAACTGAAATCCGGAATTCCGCGCTGTCAGAAGCTTCGTCGGTCTTCGCCGTAAAGGTGGCCGCGTAATCGCCGGTAATGGCGTCCGAGGAGGGTTTCACATGGGCGATCACTTCCGTCGTGCTTCCGGCCGGAATGGACTCGATCATATTGTCCTCCAGCTCATAGGTAACGGTCCAGCCAGAGGGAGCGCTGCAGTTGACCGACACATTTTCCAGATCCACGTTTCCCGTATTGGCAACCGTCAGAGTTACGTCCGATTCCTGGTTTGCATGGGCGTCAAAGCTTAACCGTCCGTCGGGCGTGCTTAAAGCGAGGCCGTAGGTGCCGGTGATCGTTACCGTCAGATCCTGGCTTAAGGTCTCATCCGCCGAAACGGCGCTGACCGAAACCGTGTACTCGCCTGCTTCCACCTGGTCGGGAGTCGTCACGTCCACCGTAAGCCCCTGGCTGGCGCCGGATTCCACATCGATTCCCGCTACGCTGGTCGATTCTCCCGACGGCTTGAAGCTGACATTCCAGCCAGCCGGCGCGTTGGCGGACAGGCTGTAGGTCTGGGTCTTCAGATCATTGTTGATCAGCGTGGTAGAAAAGCTGAAATCTGTTCCGGAAGCTCCCTCCTGCAGCGGATATTCCGACGTAAAGCTTCCGTTCCCCGCCTGGTTTTCGCTGGCGTTCAAAGAAATGCTCAAACGGTCGGAGGCCGCTCCCGCCGACGCCTCAACGGCGACCTCATAGGTACCCTCGCTTAATTCCTTGGGAACCGTCAGCCGCAGGGTCAGCTCCGCCGACGCCTCGCCGTTTCCCGCGTAAACCTCGCTCACCTCATAGGAACCGCCTTGAAGATATCCGTCCCAGCCCTCCGGCAGTGACACGACCGAAACCGCAACGTCCGCCGCGCTGCCCGTCAGGTTATCGATGGAAACCGGAATGCTTAAGCTGTCGCCCGGCTTCACGGAAATTCCCGGATACTCCGTATGCAGCTCCAGACCGCCGTCGGCCCGTGCCGGAAATGTCAGAAAAAGTCCCATGGCTGCCGCCATGGCAAATGCGGTAAACACCATTCGTTTCTTTCCAGGATTGACCTGTTTCGCTGCTCGAATCATAATGTCCTCCTATTTCCCGTAAATCAATCCCGTCCTACAGGATCATTTACTTTTTTCTTCCCCTATCATACAGGGGAAACCTTTAATGAACCTGTAATTTTCTTGAAAGAATTGTGAAACCAGGAGGCTGCGGGATCACTGCGCGGAGAGCCACGCTCCGGCCGCCATAAGCCCCAGAGCAAAGAAATACGTGCTTTTCGGGATTTCCCGGAATATGATCAGAGAAAACGCCGCCGCGATAAACGGCGCGACCGCATAATAAGCGCTGGTTCTGGCCGCCCCAAGAAGGCGCTGCGCATATACGTAAAAGTAAATACTAAGTCCATATGCCACAAACCCGACGCATAAAACAGCGGCTATACTCCATACGGCCGTGATGCGTTCTCCTGTGCAGAGGCCGATAATAATGGAACCGCAGCCGGAAGAAATCCCTTTTAAGAGGACGATCTCCAGCGGATCCTTGGAAGAAATTTTCCTGGTGCAGTTGTTTTCAAATCCCCAGCATACGGCAGCGAGAAGAACCAGCAGGGAACCATGGGAAAAACGCAGGCTTGAAAGATCCTCAAAGGATAAAACCGCGCAGGAAAGTGTTACAAACAGAATTCCCATCCATAATCTCAAACTTATCTTTTCTCCAAAAATCAAAAGAGCGATCATTGCCGTGGCAACAATCTCGAAATTATTTAGCAGCGCGGCATTCGCCGCCGTTGTGGCCCTTAAACCAAACATCAAACAGATCGGCGCCGCGATATCCAGTAAGATCATAGAGGCGGTATATGGCAGTTCCGGCCTTGTAAGTCCCTGTTCCTTGCGCTCCGTGTTTCTCAGCCTCCGCGCCAGAGCGATCAAGACCATTCCCGCTCCTGCTCCAATATAAAGAAAACCTGCCATTAAAGTCGGCGGCATAAAATCCAGCAGAATTTTAGAAAACGGCGCGTTGACCG
>DVFQ01000131.1 GCA_018713185.1 Candidatus Copromonas avistercoris (nom. illeg.)
AAGCATTAGCAACCCTGTTTGTCGGCTATTAAGTTGGGGGGATCTCTACTACTTCCTTATTAGCGTTCCCCTAAGTTCCATGCGCTTTCTTTTTTTGTTCCACAGAGGACGGAGTGAACTATGATACGAAGCTTCCGGGGAACGTATCTGCTGAGAAAACGCATCTGCTGGGGGCGGCATTTGCTGAGGAAACGCATTTGTTTAGGGGATCAACGCCGCTATAATATTATATTTTATATAATACTATTGACATCCAATATTATATGATATATAATATTGGACAGAAACCAGGAAGGAGGAGGGCCTATGGTATTTAATACCGGAGCGGCACTTCTGGACGCCATTGTTCTGGCGGCTGTGTCGATGGAGGAAAACGGGACATACGGATATAAGATTACCCAGGATGTGCGCAAAGCGATCGACATCTCTGAATCGACGCTGTACCCGGTGCTCCGCCGGCTCCAGAAGGAGCAGTGTTTGGAAACCTATGATCTGGCGATCGACGGGAGAAACCGGCGATACTACAGGCTTACGGAAACCGGCCGCCTACAGCTGGCTCTCTATAAGGGAGAGTGGGCGGCTTATTCCAGGAATATATCGCGGATTTTTGAGGAGGCCAAAGTATGAGGAAGGATGCTTTTATAAAAGAGCTGGAGTACCTTCTGCAGGATATTCCCGACGAGGAGAGGGAGGAAGCGATCGCCTACTATCGGGATTACTTGGAGGAAGCGGGCAGCGACAATGAGGAAAAAGTAATCGAGGAGTTTGGAAGTCCGGAACGGGCGGCGGCCCTGATCCGGGCAGAGCTGGCGGGAAACTTAAAAGACGGCGGTTCTTTTACGGATTCCGGCTATGACGACGAGCGGTTTAAGGATCCTAATTACCAGATTGCCAGACGGCTGGATCTGCCCGAGCGGCAGGATCAGAATGGGACGGGGCGGGAAGGAAAGCGGGACAAATATCATACTGGCGAAACGAATGCGTACCAGGAATCCGGCCCGCGAAATGGTCAGAAAGAAAACGCGTACCAGAAGGCGAGCGAGTATCAAGGAGCCCAGACGGGCGCGTATCAGGACGCCGGGGCAGGCGCGTTTCAAAACGGCGGGATGGATTCGGGAACCGGCGCTGCCGGAGCAAGCGGGCAGTATCGGGAAAAATATACGCGAAGCCGTGTGCGGGATCCCCATAGAGAACGCAGGCCCTGGACCAATGGGGTTTTAAAATTCGTTCTTTGGGTGATCGTTTTAATTCTTGCGTCTCCTTTTATCTTGGGGGCTTTGGCGGTAGTCGGCGGACTTTTTATCGGCCTGATATCGGTGGTTTTTGGGATTCTTTTAGGGCTTGTCTGCCTCATTGTGGCGGCGCTTGTAACCGGGATCGCGCTGGGTGCCTTGGGAATTGTTTCCCTGGCGTCTTTATCGGTGCTTGACGGTTTGTTCCTCCTCGGGATTTCCTTTATGGCGCTGGGCTGCGGATTGCTGGGCACCGTCTTTATGATCTGGTTCTTCGCCGTGCTACTTCCGTTCATATGGCGGGGAATAAAAAAGCTCTGGGGCATCTTGTTCCATAGAAGAAAGGAGGAGAAGGCCGTATGAATAAGCTGATCAAATTTGGAACCATTTCCGGAGGCCTGCTGCTTCTTGGCGGAGTTGTTTTAACGACCGCGTCCTTTGTGCTGGGAGCGAATCCGGTGCGGATCGCCGAGTTCTTGGAGAATCGGTTTGACTATGACTGGTATATCGGAAACGCGCATATCCGTGTTGGAGACGGCGGAGGGATATCCGTTCAAAACGGCGAATGGAGCGATGAATGGAGCGGAGAATGGGACGACGAAGGAAACGGCGAATGGAGCGGGGAATGGGATGACGAAGGAAACGGTGAATGGAAAAATGAAATGGATACCGGCGGCTTTGAAGCCGGATATCCTGCGGTGACGGAGCTTTCCATTTCCCAGAGCGGCGGCAGCGTTGAATTGTCTGTTTCGGATGAGGAAGATGGCGTTACGGTTCAAAGCAGCGGCGGAAAGATTGAAAATCTCCGCTATACGGGAACGGAGCATTGGCAGAAGCTTCATCTTCGGGTTCTGGACGGGGAGGATTATACGGTTTCGATCCCGTCGTCATGGATCCTGGAAAAGGTGGAGGCGGAGGTAACCGGCGGCTCCCTTTCCGCCAATGGATTAAGCGCTGTGGAAACAGAACTTCATGCCATGGGCGGCGAGGTGATCGTCGCCCAGGATTACGCAAATGAGCTGGAGCTGGATTGTGAAAACGGATATTTGTCCTGGTCTGTAATGGACTCGGAACCGGTGCAGGTTCATGCGGAATGTGTAAGCGGCCTGATCGAGGTGATGATCCCGGAGTCCTTAAAGGAAAACGGGATCCGCTATGATCTGGAGTGGGAGCAGGGCAGCATTACGCTTCCGGAGGAATTCTTGGAGGGAACCGGCGAAAAGATTTCCGGCGACGGGAACGGCGCTTCCGGATTTTACCTGGAGTCAGGCCCGGGAGGCGACATTTCTGTTCTTGCAGAGCCGGTGTAAAGCATGAGAGCAAATGTAGATAAACGATCGCGGCGCGATCATATAAGGAGGAGTGGAATATGGAACCGAAACGATTATATCGTTCCGATTCAGACCGGATGCTGTTGGGGGTCTGCGGCGGGATCGGCGAGTATCTGAATGTGGATTCGACGATTATTCGTCTTTTGTGGGCGATCCTTGTTTTCTGGGGCGGGATCGGGATTCTGGCCTACCTGGTGGCGGCGGTGATCATACCGGGACAGCCGGATTACCGGTAGGGGTTTAAGGGGCAGAAACTCCAGCCGGCAGCGTTCCAGTGATGGAACCGGCAGGGAGGACGCCGGTATAACCGGGACTTTTTTGGGCAGAATTTTAAATGAAAGTCCAGACCGTGAAAAGGTTCCTTCTTTTTACGGCTGGACAAAAATCCGGCCGGGACGCCGGAACGATATGGAAGGAGTAAAAGGATGCCCAAAAAGAAAAAGGACGAGCCGGTGGATCCGAAAAACTTAAAACCGGAGGAACGGATGAAATTTGAAATCGCCGCGGAGCTGGGGTTGGCGGACAAGGTGATCGCCGGCGGCTGGCGGAGTCTGACCGCAAAGGAAAGCGGCCGGATCGGCGGGCTGATCACAAAAAAGAAGCGGGAACTGGCCCAAGGAAACAATCATTGAAATGGAAAGAAAAATCTTTTATAATGGAGAGGCGGCAAAGGCCGGGATTTGGCAGGAATATGCGGCCGAATCCGGAAGAACGGATCGGGAGTGACAGCGTGAAAATTTCAATGATCTGCTTTACGGAAAATGGACGCCGGATCCAGGAGCGGCTGGCGGCCGGTTTGAGAGAAAAAGGATATCAGGTTGTTCTGTTTGGAATGGACAGATATACGCAGAAAGCAGGCGGCGGCATCCATGCTGATCATGACGCAGATAGGGATGCCGGGAGCCTGCTTAAGCCGGTTTTAAAGGGAACGCTTTCTTCCTGGACCGGGGAGCAGTTCCAAGAGGCGGATGGGATCGTTTTTATCGGGGCCTGCGGGATCGCGGTCCGCTCCATCGCCCCGTTTGTCCGGGATAAACGGACGGATCCGGCGGTGGTTTCTATAGATGAAACAGGGCGGTTCGCAGTCCCGCTTCTTTCCGGACATTTGGGCGGCGCCAACGCGCTGGCGAAGACGGCGGCGGAAATCCTGGGCGCGTGTCCAGTGATCACGACGGCCACGGATCTGAACCGGAAATTTGCCGTCGATCTGTTTGCGGCGGAAAACGGGCTTATGATCGATGATATGAAGGCGGCGAAGGAGATTTCAGCCGATATCCTGGCGGGAGAGCCGGTGGGATTTTTCAGCGATTTTCCAATTTCGGGCGCTGTGCCGAAGGGGCTGCATCCGGATCGGATCTGCCTTCGCAACATTTGGATCACCTGCTCGGATTCGGGGAAAGAAGGCATTGGAAAAAACCGGCTTTTAAGGCTGATCCCCCAATGCGCGGCGGTGGGGATCGGCTGCCGGAGAGGAATGGAACGGGAAGCGTTAAGGGATCGGATCCTGGAGGCTTTTTCGGAGAACCGGGTTACTCCGAAAAGCATCTGGGCGCTTTCGAGCATCGATTTAAAAAGCAATGAAGAGGGGATCCGGGATTTGGCAAAGGAATGGGGGATCCCGTTCCTTACGTATGAGAAGGATGAGCTGGAGCGGCTGTCCGGCGAATTTACGGAATCGGACTTTGTAAAGGAAACCGTGGGGGTCGGAAACGTCTGCGAGCGGGCGGCTGTCAGGGCCTGTATGGAAAAAGCGGAATCAGGAAGGCTTTTATTCCCGAAGCAGGCGAAGAGCGGGGTGACCGTGGCCGCCGCCTGGTTTCCTCCCAGGATCCGCTTTGACGGAGAGGAATCCTTCTAGAAAGAAGAGCTTTTGAAAGGAGACAGGGGACTGATGATGATTCTCATCACTGGCGGGAGTGCCAGCGGAAAGTCCGCTTTCGCGGAAGACAAGCTGCTTTCTTTTGGAGATAAGAAGCGGTATTATCTGGCGACGATGGCTGTCTGGGATGAGGAGTGCCGGGAGCGGATCCGCAGGCACCGGATAAAACGGTCGGGAAAAGGTTTTTCGACGATCGAAAAGCCGGTGGACCTTAAGGACGTTTCCCTCCCCGGCGGGAGCGCCGTGCTGTTGGAGTGCGTTTCCAATTTGACGGCCAACGAGCTGTTTCGGGAGGAGCTTTGCGAAAATGGTCAGGAGAGCGAAGAGACTCGGGGAGCGGGCCGGGAGCAGAAGGCGGGGGGCCTTAAGGAGCAAGAGCCGGTAGACCTTCGGGAGCAGAAGGCATGGGAGCGGATCACCGGCGGGATTTTCAATCTTAAGGAACAGGCGGAAGATCTGGTGGTTGTAACCAATGAAGTTTTTTCTGACGGAATTTCCTATGATCCGGGCACGGAGCAGTATCTGCGCCTTCTTGGGAAGATCAACTGCTGGCTCGCGGACATGGCCGACGAGGTGTATGAGGTATCCTGCGGGTTCCCGATTTGTGTAAAATGCGCCGAAAATGGCGCGGAGAGAGCCTGTTGAGAGGAAACTTTGCGTTTAAAGAAAAAGGAAGGAACACAGAAAGTACATATGATCTTACTGGTAGGGGGAGCGTATCAGGGAAAAGAAGGGGCGGCGAGACGGATGGCTGGGGAGCGGGTACAGGCCGCATACGGCAGCCGGGATCCGTTTTCCGCCGCTTTTAAGAGCGATCTGGTTTTGGAGCTGCATGAATATATCCGGCGGCTCTGCCTGGAGGAGGCAGCGGAGTCCGCAATTCAAGGGGGAACGCCGGATTGGGCGGTGAATCCGAACCGAACGATGGGACTGGATTCGCAGGAAGCGGCGAAGCGGCGGGTCATGGAATTTGCTGGCCGCTTGGAAAGGGAGAATCCAAACGCTATTGTGACCTGCGACGAGGTGGGCTGCGGAATTGTTCCTATGGATCCAAATGGCCGCTTGTGGCGGGAACTTACGGGAGCCGCGCTCCAATATCTGGCCCAAAGGGCAGAGGCGGTTTACCGGGTAAGCTGCGGCCTTTTGCAGCCCCTTAAGGGGGCGGGGCCGCCGGTGCGGGCGGTTTCGGTTTCATCCGTTGTGCGGCAGAAGGCGGATAACAGGCCGGTTTCATATGGTTTTGAACGGGACGCCCATGGGGGCGACGTTTATGGGGAACGGCGGATCCGCCTGGATTTTTCCATTAATATAAACCCTTTGGGAATGCCGGCCTTTGTGAAAGAGGCGGTTTACAGAAGCGTTGAAGCCTGCGGCGCGTATCCGGATATACACTGCACGCGCCTTCGGGAACGGATTGGGGCATATTATGGGATTCCGGGCGAACAGATCATTTTCGGAAACGGCGCCGCGGAACTGATTTTTCTTGCGGCCAGGGCAGTTTTGCCCAAGCGTGCCGTTCTCTTTGCTCCGACCTTTTCGGAATATGAGACGGCATTGCAAGAGGCGGGAACGGATCTATTTTTCTTCCCTCTGCTTCCCTCTGAGGGCTTTCACTTTTCGGTGGAACGCTACCTTTCATTTTTACAGGAAACGGATCCGCAGATGATTTTTCTTTGCAGTCCCTCTAATCCTGCCGGGACGGTGATCCCAAAAGGTGATCTGCTGCGGATTTTGGAGTTCTGCAAAAAGCAGGGGATCCGGGCTGTGGCGGACGAATGTTTTTTAGAATTTTTAGATGATCCGGAGGAAGCAGGCTGCTTAGGGGAGGTTTCTTCCAACCCGATGCTGTTTCTTCTGCGGGCGCCGACCAAGTCCTTTTCGATGGCGGGACTGCGTTTAGGCTACGGCTTTTCTTCCGATCTTCGGCTACTTGGGCGGATGCGTTCCATGGGGCAGCCCTGGAAGGTATCGATCCCGGCCCAGGCGGCGGGAGAGGCGGCCTTTGGGCCCCAGAGGGAGGCGTTTTTGGAGGAAACAAGACGGTTAATAAAAAAGGAGCGGGCGTATTTAAAAAAGGGACTTGAAGAGGCGGGATTTTATGTCTGGGATTCCGCGGTGAATTTTCTTTTGTTTCGGGATTTCAAGGAGGCGGAGCAGTCAAAACTCCAGGCGTTTTTTCGCTCCCAGGGGATCCTGATCCGTTCCTGCGCCAATTATCGCGGCCTTGATTCCAGCTATTACCGCGTCTGCGTAAAGCGCCGGGAGGAAAATGAGGAATTTCTAAGGGTTCTTTCCCATTATCGGGGATAAAATCTTGACGGGCC
>DVFQ01000132.1 GCA_018713185.1 Candidatus Copromonas avistercoris (nom. illeg.)
ATTCCCGAAAGGAGCGATAAATCCGACATTTCATTTCCGCGCAGATCCAGCAGCTCCAGATTGGTCATCTCCTTTAATCCCTGGAGATCCGCATCTTCCAATCCTTTCTCTCTTAAATCCAGCTGAGTTAGCGCTGTGCTATAAGCTTCGCCTCCGATAATAACCGTAGGAGCCGTAAGAATTTCTTCCTGTATTTCCTCTGCCTTCTCCACGCCAGCCGTTCCTTCTGTTCCGCTCATCGCATTTTCCGTTTTTGGGCCGCTTATGCCAAACATAGAGCCAACCACGAAAAATACTGCAGCGGCAGCGGCAATGCCGCCCGTTAAAAATAGGGCATTTCCTTTTCTTTTCGTTTTCTGATTTTCTGATGAATGCGGTTCATTTGAAAGTTCCACTACCTGCTGGCTCTCGATAGCCTCAAGAAACTCCGCAGCTGTCTGAAACCGATCCTCCGGCTGCACCGCTAATCCCTTTAAAATGGCGCGCTCCAGGTAGAGAGGAATCTCCACTCCCGCTTCGGACGGCGGTATCAGGGTATCATGATCCAGCCGCTCCAACGACTCCGGAGGCAAAAATCCGGTAATCGCCGCGTACAGGCAGGCGGCACAGGAATAGACATCGGTATAAGGGCCCTGACGGCTCCGCCTTATATATTGTTCTTTCGGTGCATAGCCAACCTTTAAAACAACATCTAAACTTTTACTTCTATCTCCAAGACTATATCGAGCAGAGCCAAAATCCAGCAGCTTAACATCTCCGTCTTTGGTAATGTAAATATTATCCGGCGTCACATCTCGATGAATCAGGCCCTCTCGATGAACTGCCGTTAAGGCCCTCAAAACAGGAATCATCACATCCAATGCCTCTTCAATGGTGATCTTCCCGCCCTGATTTGCAATATACGTCTTAAACGAAATGCCTTCGATATAATCCATAACAAAGTAGGATGTATCGTTTTCATCAAAATAGTCCGTTACGCCCGCAATGCCCGGCTGGCCCATGAATTTGGCCAATGTGTGAGCCTCCTCCTGGAATCTTAGAAGGCCATAGAAAAATTCTTCCTGGCGGTTTCCCGTCATCACTGAAACGGTCCCATCCTTCATACGGGCGGACAGCTCTCCAGGCATATATTCTTTTACGGCAACCTTTGTGGCTAGGCTGGTATCATAAGCCAAATACGTAATACCAAATCCGCCCTGTCCCAGCACTCGGCCGATAATATAACGATGATTTAAAACTGTACCTGCACGCAGCGCTACTGGGTATTCCTCCGCATTCTCCTCCAGCTGAAATCCGCAGTAGGGACAGGGCCCTTTGCCGTCGGGATTTTCTTGAGAATCCGGGCGTTCCCGGAAGCAGTTATAGCAAAGGCGTTCTGAATTTTGGATCATAATGTAAAAATTTCCTCCCATGTATCGCTGGATCTATTACGAAAAAATTTTCCATCGTTAGATTAATTGTATATAATTTCAAAAAAAATACAATATGCTGGCTGCATAGTGTTTTTCGTCAGAAAATTCCGGTGCCAAGAAGGTTCCAGGTTTCCAACGCAGTAAAGATCCTCCGATTCCGGTACCGCAAAGATCCCCGGCTTTCGTCACGGCAAAAGCTCCATGCACAGTTCCACAGGTTTCCGGTCAAAAGAAAAAAGCCCCCGCCGGTTTTCCTCCGGCAGGAGCCTTTTCTCAAGTCAAACATGGAAACATTTTTCCATGTCTTTAATCGGTATTCTTATGCATTCTTCTTATGCGTTTTTCTTTACGTCTTTGAATTTCTCCGCGATCTTAATTAACAGCTGGACAATGTTCTCCATGGACTGGATGCAGACAAACTCATATTTTCCATGAGCATTGTGGCCGCCTGCGCAGAGGTTGGGACAGGGAACGCCCATATAGGACAGGCGGGAGCCGTCGGTGCCGCCGCGGACCGGACGAACCACCGGAGCGTCAACACCCAGCTCCTTAAACGCCGCCGCCGCAATATCCATCAGATACATATGAGGTCTGATCTTCTCCGCCATATTATAATACATGTCGTTGATTTCCACCTCGACCGTTCCAGCGCCGTATTTTTCATTGAGGAAATCTCCAACCTTCATAGCGTAAGCTTTTCTCTTTTCAAAGATCTCCATGCTGTGATCGCGGATCAGATAGTCCAGCAGCGCGCTCTCTACGCTTCCGGACATATTGTTCAGATGGAAATATCCCTCGTATCCTTCCGTAAACTGCGGCTTTTCGCCCGCCGGAAGCATGGATTCAAATTCCATGCCCACTAACAGCGCGTTCTTCATCTTCCCCTTAGCGCTGCCGGGATGGATATTCTGTCCCTGGATCCGTACCTTCATGGAAGCGGCGTTAAAGGTCTCATACTCCATTTCGCCCCAGGCTCCGCCGTCGATGGTGTAAGCCACGTCAGCGCCCCAGCCCTTTACATCAAAGAAATCCACGCCGTGTCCTACTTCCTCATCCGGCGTAAAAGCGATCTTTACCGTGCCGTGAGGAATTTCCGGATGAGCCAGAAGCGTTTCCGCCATGGTCATGATCTCAGCGATACCCGCCTTGTCGTCCGCGCCCAGAAGCGAGGTTCCGTCGGTGGTGATCAGGTCTTTTCCCACATATTTTTTCAGATCCGGGAACAGCTCCGGAGACATGGTGATCCCCAGCGCCTTATTTAAGGTGATCGTGGATCCGTCGTAGGATTTGATCAGCTGCGGATGGGTATTCTCATCGGAAAAGTCCGGCGAGGTATCCATATGAGCCAGGAAGCCGACAATCGGGCAGTCCGCCTCGACCGTTGCCGGGATCGTTCCATATACGTAGCCGTGCTCGCTCATAACGGCGTCCTTGATGCCGATGGCCTTCATCTGCTCCACAAGA
Organism: Candidatus Copromonas avistercoris (nom. illeg.); assembly: GCA_018713185.1. GTDB lineage: Bacteria > Bacillota > Clostridia > Lachnospirales > Lachnospiraceae > Copromonas > Copromonas avistercoris. The sequence continues at coordinate 2,877 of DVFQ01000132.1, forward strand.
AGCTTTGCCAGGGCAAACTGCTTTTCCGTACTGGGAACCTGGGACACGTCCGGCGCGGACTGAGTGTCAAAGGCCACATACTTTAAAAAATTATCAACGACTTTAGACATACGACTCTCTCCTTTTCTGATTGTTTTTATCTTTTCCGGCGTCCGCCGGTAGGATACATGGGTCTAAAAATGAACTCCTGCTTAAATAACGCGCTGCCTTCCTAGGTGACTCCCGGCATTTTAGCCCTTTCGGTCCAGATCCGCCTGCAGCGGCTCTAAATAATGAACCAGCATATCCCTGAGGCTTCGGATCGGGAACGCTCCGGGAACGATTTCCTCATAAGTGGCGCTTTTCCGCCCTCCCTGTTCCATCCGATTCCAAAAATACTCGATCTGGTCAAAGGGAACATAATACGTCTCATTCTTTGAAGTAAAAGACAGGATGATAAACGCGACTCCGCCCTGCTCCTCGAATTTTTTCATAAACGCGATCTGGTGCGGATGGATATTATGAAGCGGAAAGGTCAAAACCGCGCATTCCTTTGCGTCAAAGCATACCGGGATCCCCTGCACGACGCCGATATAATCCACCGTACTCTTTGTATCAAAGTAGGCCAGCGTAATGTGGCGGCTGGACTTATCGATCTCAATGGGCGTGATCGGCGTCGGGATCTTCTGGATCAGCGCCAGATTCTTTTCCCGGTAAGCTTCGTTGGTGCGATTAATAAATTCCTCCAGCGTAGAACCGCGGAGCCCTCTTGTTTTCCAGGTTCCCACTGTCTTGTCTCCTCCGTAATCCTTTCAATTCTTCGTAAACAAGCGTCTTCATAAGTTTGCGTCTTTGATAGTAAGCACTTTCATTAGCAAGCATTTTCGTACGCAAACATCTTCATAATTTTCTCAAATTCCCTTAATAAGTTTACATAATATTTTTATGTAAACTTATTGGAAACTTACAGGAATCTGCAGTCCCCTTTTTTCGGCCTCCCGCTTCCATTCCTCCGGAAACGGCGCCTGGAATACCCGCTCCGAAAGATAGGAAAACCGTGCATCCTGGGGCGAGTCCAGCTTTGGAAATTCCAAACGGAACGAATGGAGCAGCTGGTGCCCCGGTCCCCGCTCGCCGCCGTACTTTCGGTCCCCTACTAAGGGATGCCCGATGGATGCTAAATGAGCGCGGATCTGATGGGAACGGCCGGTAAATAAGGTGACCTTTAAAAGGCTGTAGCCGTTCGCCGTTACCACCGGCTCATATTTGGTTTTTATATAGGCGGAACCGGGAATCTGGGACTGAGAAATGGAAACCCGGTTGGTCTTTTCGTCTTTTTTCAACCATCCTTCCATCAGCTCCGTCTTTTTTACTTCCCCGGAGACAATGCACTGGTAATATTTATGAATGCTCCGCTCCCGAAACAGGCGGGAAAGAAACTGGAGTCCTTGTAGGGATTTCCCGGCCGTAAGGATCCCGCTGGTGTTCCGATCCAGCCGGTTGCAGACCGAAGGCCGAAAGCTTTTTAATTCCTCCTGGGTTACGGCGCCGGTGCGAAGCAGGTATTGGATCAAATATTCCACCGCCGAGGCTTCACCGCCCTCCCCCTGCTGGGACAGCATTCCCACAGGCTTATTGAATAAAAGGATATCATCGTCCTCATAAAGGATATCGAGAGCCGCAGAGGCGTCAGCAGAGGCTTCCGCAAACGTTTTTACGGCAGCAGGCTGCGGCCCGGAAAATTTTTCAATGGTTTCCTCTGATAAAAAG
>DVFQ01000133.1 GCA_018713185.1 Candidatus Copromonas avistercoris (nom. illeg.)
ATTATTTGAGATAATATCTCATATTTTTACATGTAATTCTTTTTAGTATCTTTTACACCATATCAAAAAACATTTAGAAAGGCAAAAAGGCCCGGGCCAGCCCCCGCCGAAGTTATCTTCTCCGGCAGGAGTCCAGTCCCGGGCCTTTTGCTTTTTCATCTCTACTCCAGATAATCCAGAGCGTCTACGGGCGTTTCCCCGTGCAGCAGTTCAAAATACAGGTTATTTCCTTCTACTGTGTAGTATTTTGTCGGCTCGGCAATATAGCCGATCACATCTCCTTTGTGAAGATATTCGTTGACTACCACCGGAATCTCCTTTAGCTGACCGCAGACCGCCGTGTATTCGTTTCCCAGATCCAAGCGGACAAAGTTTCCGATCTCCTCATTGGTTCCAATCTCCAGGACCCTGGCGTCGGCCGGAGCCGCCACCGGCGTGCTGACGTCGCTCTGGATCAGGTTCGCGGGATTGCATTTGTACTGCTCCAGCGTCGGGAAATACGTGGTTGTTTCCATGCTGTAGCCTAAAATTACATTTCCCGATACCGGCCAGGCCAGCTTCTCCGTTTCGGTAAAGTCAAGCACCAGGGATTCTTTAGCGGCGGCGCCCGCTTCTTCCAAGGCTTCTCCCGACGCCTCTTTACCGGCCTCCGCCTGGGCATTCGCTTCGGCATTCAAGGAATCCGCTTCCTCCGCCGCCGTCCCGGAAGCATCCAGGCCATCCGTTGCCTCCGCCGCCTCATTTCCGGCTCCGGCTTCTTTTACCGGCTCCTCTGATTTTTCTTCCGCATTGGAACTTCCAGCAGCCGGAGTTTTCCCGTCAGCCTCTTCCTTTTCCGCGATGACCCGCTCCGGGTCCTGGATCTCTAAGTAGGGGCTTTCCTCTGTCTTTTCGCTCCCCCGTCTGATCCTCACCGCTCCTGCTGCCGCAACAATAGTCAGCAGGCCCAACACTAGCATCACAAGAACAAGCTTATCCTTGAAAAGCTGGTTTACTTTCTCTTTCACGTTTATCACCTCGGTACTATTCTTACCAGAGGCGGCAAACTTATTCACTTCATTCCCATATTTTCAAAATTTCCACATTCTGGAAATAATGAGAAAGCAGCTCCTGATAAAGCGTTCCTTCTTTTTCCAGTTCATTGGCTCCGGCCTGGGAAAATCCGTATCCGTCTCCGATCCCGCGGCAAACGGCCTGAAGCTTCCCGTCATACTCCGAAAATTCGTAACAGTCGGACGGAAACCGCAGCGCCTCCCGGATCTCTTCCCCGCCGTATGTCTTTGCTCCCGCCTGGATCTGCAGTACATATCCCGCCTCGTCCCGCTCCACAATCTGAAGCGTTTCCAAAAGCTCCTCGCCGGATACAGGCGCGGCGTCTGGCAGCGCCGAAATGCGCTCCGCCAATTCGCCCGGACTTATCGTTAAAATTGTAAGAAAGCCGTCCGCCTTCAAATCCCCGGGACTCTCCGCCTGGCGAAGATAAGGATACGCCTCGCCGAGGGTCCGCGTTTTCCCCGTCGCCGCCCGGCAATAAAACGGATAAATTAAGCCATCCTCAAAAGCCCCCGAATACGCCGCCACCTCTCCCTTTGTCGCTTGAACCGCCTCTAACATCGCCTCATAAGAAGACGCAAATTCCGTTTCGCCCCAAAGCTGTTCTAATTCTCCCCGGTCCATAAACTCGATCCCCTTCTCAGAAAGCTGATTCTCCTGGATTCGTCCCGATTCGTCCGCCAAAAGGCAAAGCCCGGTTCTTAAAAGAACCGCCTGAGCTTTTTTCGTTTCCTCCCCATAGTCTTTCGGAATCTGGCCCGCCAGAAGTGACGGAAGGCATTCTTCCGCCGAAACCTTGTATTCCCGGCTGCCTCTGGAAAGCAAGACCACCGGTTCTGAAGCGGGGATTTTCCCCAGCGCCGGCGTCCATTCGGACCCATCACCGGATCCGGCGTCTTTCAGATCCCCGGTATCTTCCGGCAGTCCGAAAAGCTCCGGCATCCCAGCCACATCCTCCGAGTCCAGACGGCCTGTCCAGGCCAGGGTGACCACATATGGAATCATCGCCGTCAGAAACAGCGCCGCTAAAAACCGTCTCATAGAAAAAGCCTGCCCCATAGACCTTTTTTCCAGTCTATGAGGCAGACTTTTCATTCAGAACCGCTTTACGCGTCCGGCAGCTCTACCTTTACCTTCTTTAAGTGCCAGATATCCCGCACATATTCCTCGATGGTACGGTCGGAGGAGAATTTTCCGCTGCAGGCGGTATTTAGCATCGCCGTGCGCGCCCACCATTTTTCATCCCGGTACGCCTTATCGATCTTATCCTCCGCGTCCGCATAGGAACGGAAGTCCTTTAAAATGAAGTACGTATCGGCCCGGTCGCTGCTCTGGGTGTTGAGCAGGGAATTGTAGATATCCCGAAACAGCTCCGGATCCTGAGGCGCATAGTAGCCGTTGATCAACTGCATCAACACCCGGCGGATGTCCTGATCGCTGTTGAAGATCTCCATGGGATTGTAGCCGCCCTTATTTTCCAGGCTGATGATCTCATCCGCGGAAGCGCCGAAAATAAACATATTTTCCTGGCCAACCTCCTCGGCCATCTCCACGGTCGCTCCGTCCATGGTTCCAATGGTCAGCGCGCCGTTTAACATAAACTTCATGTTTCCTGTTCCGGACGCCTCCTTGCTGGCCGTCGAAATCTGCTCGCTGACGTCGGCGGCGGCAAAGATCAGCTCCGCGTTGGATACGCAGTAATCTTCGATAAATACAACCTTCAGCTTTCCGTTGATGGACCGGTCGTTGTTGATAACATCCGCAACGGAATTGATCAGCTTGATCGTCAGCTTTGCCCGCTTATAGCCGGCAGCCGCCTTGGCTCCGAAAATAAAGGTGCGGGGCACAATGTCCATGTTGGGATTATCCTTTAACTGATTATACAGGTACATCACATGGAGAATGTCCATCAGCTGCCGCTTGTACTCATGAAGCCGCTTTACCTGCACGTCGAAGATCGACCTGGGGTCCACATCGATCCCGTTATGCTCCTTAATATACTTTGCCAGGCGAAGCTTGTTATGATATTTAATGTTCATAAACTCCTGCTGGCATTTCTCATCGTCCACATACACCGACAGCTTCTTGATCTTGGACAGATCCGTGATCCACTCGTCGCCGATCTTATCCGTGATCCAGTCCGCCAGCATCGGATTGCCGTGGAGCAGGAAGCGTCTCTGGGTGATGCCGTTGGTCTTGTTGTTGAACTTCTGGGGCATCATCTCATAAAAATCACGCAGCTCCTGCTTTTCCAGGATCTCCGTATGGAGCTTCGCCACGCCGTTGACAGAATAGCTGCCCACGATGGCAAGATGGGCCATCCGCACCTGGCCGTCGTAAATAATAGCCATTTTGCGGATCTTTTCCTGATTGCCCGGATAGCGCTTCTGGATCTCCTCCACAAACCGGCGGTTGATCTCCTCCACGATCTGGTAGATACGCGGAAGCAGGCGGGAAAACAGCTCGATGGGCCATTTCTCCAGCGCCTCGGACATGATGGTATGGTTGGTGTAAGCGCAGGTCTTCGTCGTGATCTCCCATGCCTCGTCCCAGCCCAGGTTTTCCTCATCCAGGAGGATCCGCATCAGCTCGGCCACAGCCACCGTCGGGTGGGTGTCGTTCATATGGAAGGTTGCCTTCTCATAGAACTTACGGATATCGTCATGCTTTTCTTTATATTTTTTCACAGCCCGCTGTACGCTGGCGGAAATAAAGAAATACTGCTGCTTTAACCGAAGCTCCTTGCCGGCGTAATGGTTGTCGTTGGGATACAGAACCTCAACGATGGTTTTCGCCAGGTTTTCCTGCTCCACCGCCTTCTGGTATTCGCCCTTGTCAAAGTCCGCCAGATTAAAGGACTGAAGGGGCTGCGCGTCCCAGATCCGCAGGGAGTTCACCACGTTGTTTCCATATCCGACGATGGGGATATCATAGGGGACCGCCAGCACCGACTGGTATCCCTTCTGGACAAAATGGTTTCTCTGTCCATCCCACTGGGTTTCCACATAGCCGCCGAATTTTACCTCCGTAGCATATTCCGAACGGCGGATCTCAAAGGGATATCCATCCTTTAACCATTCGTCCGGGATCTCGATCTGGTAGCCATCCTTGATCTGCTGGCGGAACAGGCCGTAGCGGTAGCGGATTCCGCAGCCGTAAGCCGGATAGCCCAGCGTGGATAAGGAATCCAAAAAGCAGGCGGCCAGGCGGCCAAGGCCTCCGTTTCCAAGAGCCGGATCCCGCTCCTGATCCTCGATGGCGTTTAAGTCAAAGCCCAGCTCCTTTAACGCCTCGGCGATCTCCTCCTGCTCGCAGAGATTAATGATGTTGTTACCAAGGAACCGTCCTGTAAGAAACTCCATGGACATATAGTAAACGATCTTCGCGTCCTGCTTATCATACTCTTCATGGGTAGCGATCCACCGGTCAATGATCATATCCTTGACCGCCAACGCGACCGCGTGATAAACCTGAGCCGCCGTTGCTTCCTCGATATTCTTCCGGTACAGATTTCTAACATTGGCAACTACGGATTTCTTGAACTCATTCTTGTCAATTTTATGGTTCACGTTCCATGTCCTCCTGTTTTTTCATGGCGGCCGCCTATTTCGTCACCTTCGCAACTCCAAGCATGACGTCCTCGCCGTTGATATTCCATTCCTTTGTGTATCCGGTCATGGCGCCCAGCGTGATGCTGTCCGCCATTACCTCGCCCTTTAAGGTTTCCGCGTACTTTTTAATAATATCGGAAATCTTATCATTTTTATCCACATATACGTAGATATGATCCATAACCTCGAAACCGGCTTCTTTTCTCATGGTCTGGATCTTGCTGACCAGCTCCCGGTAGAAGCCTTCCTCCAAAAGCTCCGGCGTCAGCCTGGTGTCCAGAACCACCGTTACCGTATTGTCTCCTTCGGTCACGTAGCCTTCCGTCTGAGCCGTATCGATCAGAAGATCCTCTTTGGAAAGCTCCACGGCGTTTCCGTCAAAATCGAAGGTCAAAACGCCCTTCTCATTTAAGGTATCCATGGCGCTGTTTCCGTCGATCTCCGCCAAAGCCTTGCGGATATTTCCAAGAAGCTTTCCGTATTTCGGCCCCACCGTCTTAAGCTGCGGCTTGAAGGTGTAGGACGTAAACTCCCGCACATCGTCCGTAAAGGTTACGTTCTTTACGTTCAGCTCCTCTTCAATGATTTCCTTATAAAATTCCGGAAGAGCCTCCTGCGCTTTAACGAACATATTGGCGATGGGTTGACGGTTCTTGATGTTGGCCGTATTTCTGGCCGCGCGTCCCATAACGACGATCTTTAAGACCGCGTCCATCTTCGCCTCCAGATCCTTGTCGATGTGCGCCTCGTCCGCCTCCGGGAAGTCGCACAGATGGATGCTCTCCGGCGCGTTCTTGTCGATGCTTCTTACCAGGTTCTGGTAGATCTGCTCCGTCATGAAGGGAATCATGGGCGCCGCCGCCTTGGAGATGGTTACAAGAGCCGTATAAAGCGTCATATACGCGTTGATCTTATCCTGCTCCATTCCCTTGGCCCAGAAACGCTCCCGGCTTCTTCTTACGTACCAGTTGGACATATCGTCCACAAATTCCTGCAGCGCTCTCGCGGCCTCCGGAATCCGGTAATTCTCCAGATCGCTGTCCACTTCCTTTACAGTGGAATTTAATTTTGAAAGAAGCCAGCGGTCCATGACCGGAAGCTTATCGTATTCCAGCGTATAATTCGTAGCGTCAAAATTATCAATGTTCGCATACAGCACGAAGAACGCGTAGGTATTCCAGAGTGTTCCCATGAACTTTCTCTGTCCTTCCATAACCGCTTTTCCATGGAACCGGTTGGGCAGCCAGGGCGCGCTGTTGATATAGAAGTACCAGCGGATCGCGTCGGAGCCGTAGGTATTTAACGCCTCGAAGGGATCCACCGCGTTGCCCTTGGATTTGCTCATCTTCTGCCCGTTCTCGTCCTGCACATGACCAAGAACGATGACATTCTCATAGGCCGGCCGGTTAAAGAGAAGCGTGGATTCCGCATGAAGCGAATAGAACCAGCCTCTTGTCTGGTCTACGGCCTCGGAAATAAACTGGGCCGGGAACTGCTGATGGAACAGCTCCTGATTCTCAAAGGGATAATGGTGCTGTGCGAAAGGCATCGCGCCGGAATCAAACCAGCAGTCGATCACCTCCGGAACCCGGTGCATCTGCTTTCCGCATTCCGGACAGGTGATGGTCACATCGTCGATAAACGGCCGGTGCAGCTCCACCTCGTTCTTCGTTCCATCCATCTCTCCGCTGTATTTCTTTACCACCTCGGCATAGTTGGGGCTCATTTTCTTAAGCTCTTCCCGGCTTCCGATGCAGTGCATATGTCCGCATTCACACTGCCATACGGGAAGCGGCGTACCCCAGTAGCGGTTTCTGGAAATTCCCCAGTCCTGGATATTCTCCAGCCAATCGCCGAAACGTCCTTTTCCGATGGATTCCGGGATCCAGTTGATCAAGCCGTTGTTGCGGACCAGATCGTCCTTTACCGCCGTCATCTTGATAAACCAGGACTCTCGCGCGTAGTAGATCAACGGGGTTCCGCATCTCCAGCAGTGGGGATAGCTGTGTTCAAATACAGGCGCCTCCACCAGAAGTCCGGCCGCCTCCAGATCCTTTAAGATCATGGGATCCGCCTTCTTGCAGAAAATTCCCGCGTACTGTCTGGTTTCCGGCGTCATCTCGCCTTTCGCGTCCACCAGCTGAACAAAGGGCAGGTCATATCTTCTTCCCACCTGGGCGTCGTCCTCACCGAAGGCCGGGGCGATATGAACCACTCCGGTACCGTCTGTCAACGTAACATAATCCGCGCAGGTTACATAAAACGCCTTCTTATTCTGCTTTTTGCAGGATTCCACCGCGAAATCAAACAGCGGCTCATATTCCTTATACTCCAGATCCTTTCCCACATAGGTTTCCAGGATCTCATAAGCCGGGATTCCCTTCTCCTTATCGCCCAGCTTTCCAAGAACGGCGTCTAAAAGCGCCTCCGCCATATAATACGTATAGCCGTCCGCCGTCTTAACTTTGGCGTACGTTTCTTTCGGGTTGACGCACAGCGCCACGTTGCTGGGAAGAGTCCAGGGCGTCGTCGTCCAAGCCAGGATATACGCGTCCTCGTCCTTTACCTTAAAGCGGACGATGGCCGAACGCTCCTTTACATCCTTATAGCCCTGCGCCACTTCATGGCTGGAAAGGGGCGTCCCGCAGCGCGGGCAGTAGGGCACGATCTTAAAGCCCTTATATAAAAGGCCCTTGTTCCAGATCTCTTTTAACGCCCACCACTCCGACTCGATATAGTCGTCGTGGTACGTAACATAAGGATGCTCCATATCGGCCCAGAAGCCGACCTGGGCGGAGAAATCCTCCCACATCTTTTTATACTTCCAGACGCTTTCCTTACATTCCTCGATAAACGGCTCCAGACCGTACTGCTCGATCTGCTCCTTGCCGTCCAAGCCCAGTTTCTTCTCAACCTCCAGCTCCACCGGAAGTCCATGGGTATCCCATCCGGCCTTTCTCGGAACCATATAGCCCTTCATGGTCCGGTATCTGGGGATCATATCTTTAATTACCCGGGTCAGCACATGGCCGATATGGGGCTTTCCGTTGGCCGTTGGCGGCCCGTCGTAAAACACATAGGGTTTGCCCTTTTTCCGGCTGTCGATGCTCTTTTCAAAAATATGCTCTTCTTCCCAGAACTTTTCGACCTGCTTTTCCCGGTCTACGAAATTTAGGTCTGTTGTTACCTTCTCGTACATGACACTCTCTCCTGATTCATAAAATAATAAAAAAATCCCGTTCTTGCGAACAGGACGAATTGCGGACTCGTTTTACCACCCATTACTGCATACCAA
>DVFQ01000134.1 GCA_018713185.1 Candidatus Copromonas avistercoris (nom. illeg.)
TGATTTTTTCTATCGTCAGCGCTTTCAGCGGCGTATCGGTTGATTCGGACTCCATGGATTACTTTTCCGGCGGCAGCTCGGCGGGAATTTCCGGCCAGGCAAGCTGGAGGGATGGAGAATTTTACGAGGGCGAATGGGAATCGGATGTCCCGATTCTGGATGAATTCTTAGAGGATGATTCCTTAAGCGGGAATCTTTCTTTGGACAGTGCTCCGGCCCGGCTGTTTCTTTCGATCGTAACAGGCGTTGTGATCGTAATGGCGGTCGTATCGGCGCTGATCGGGATTTTCCTTACGCCCGTGTTTGAGGTGGGAAGAAACCGGTTCTATATGGAAAGCCGCTTAGCGGGCCGTTCTGTCGGCGTCGGCCGGATCCTTTGGGGCTTTTCCAACGGTTATCTGAAGATTGTCGGAACCCAGTTTTTAAAGGGATTGATCCTTTTCGCGGTTATCTTCGGAAGTATGCTTCCGGGACTGATTCTGATCCTGGTTGGCGTCCTGGGCGGTTTAGGTGCCGCGGGAATATTCGGTCTGATGCTGCTTCTTTGCGGGCTTTTTGCAGGAGGCTGTGTCGGCGTCTGGCTGGAATACGGATTTTTGATGACGCCTTATATTTTATCGGAGAATCCGACCATGAAGGCGAAGGAGGCCTTAAGCCTTTCCCGGCAGATGATGCAGGGACATAAATTCAATGCTTTTGTTTTGAGCCTTTCCTTTATTGGCTGGGAATTTTTAGGACTGCTGCTCTGCGGGATCGGAATTTTGTTTGTACAGCCCTATGTGGACGCGACCTTCGCGGAGCTTTACGCGGTATTAAGAGAACCGTACCGGAACCGTCTTTCCGGCTACGGATACGAGGAATATAACGGCGGCCAGGGAAATGGCTGGAACCAGGGAAATAATTGGTGCCAAGGAAATACCTGGAATCAGGAAAATACTTGGAACCAGGGAAATACCTGGAATCAGAATAATGCGCAGGGGAATAACTGGAATAGTCAGGCCGGCGGGTACGGCGGCTATAACGGCGGCCAGGAAAACAACTGGAATCAGGGCGGCGCTCAGGGTAATTCCTGGAATCAGCCGGCAGAAGGAACCGGGGCTCAAACCCAGGGCCAGAGCGGGTTTGGCGAAGCGAACGGCCAGGAGGGCCGGGACGGCGCGGTGAGCCGTTCGGAAGGCGGCCCGGGACGGGGCTATTATTTAAACGGGGTTTTCTACCCTTATACGGATGACGAGAAGGATCAGTAGCGGCAGAAAAAGCGCGGTCTGAAAAGGCGCGGCAGAAAGGAAGGAAAGCGGAGATGGCAAAGATTTATGCGTTTGCGGCGGACGGAATGGAAGAGGTGGAATGCCTGGCAGTCTGCGATGTGCTGGTGCGGGCGGGAATGGACGTTCGGCTGGTTTCCATTATGGGAAGAAAGCAGGTTACGGGCTCCCATGGCTTTCGGATCGAAACCGACGCGCTGTTTGAGGAAATCCAGGACGACGCCGACGTTTTGTTTCTGCCGGGCGGGCTGAAGGGAACGGAAAACCTAAAGAAGCATGAGGGGCTTGCCCGGATGCTAAAGGAGCACGCGGCGGCCGGAAAGCGGCTGGCGGCAATCTGCGCGGCGCCCTCCGTCCTTGGCGGTTTGGGGCTTTTAAAGGATCACCGGGCGACCTGCTTCCCCGGATTTGAAGGAGAGCTTTTGGGAGCCTCCTGCACGGGGGAGGGGATCGTGACCGACGGCATGATCACAACCGGCCGGGGAATGGGATATTCCATCGACCTGGGGCTGGAGCTGGTGCGGATCCTTGCGGATGAGGAAACGGCGGCGGCTCTGAAAAAGAAAATCCAGTATGAGCGGTAAATAATGCTGGCGTTTTTTAAAGGTTTATGTTATAATGCTATGCGGTGTCGTTTGCAGAAAAAAGGATCCGGAAACCTGGCGCGCCAGTACACAAGTCCGGTATCGATATATTTAAGGAGGAACCTATACCATGAGTTTACAGGTGGAAAAATTAGAAAAGAATACGGCGAAGCTTACGATCGAGGTGCCGGCAGAAAAATTTGACGCGGCGGTGAAGAACGCGTACCAGAAAAACAAGGGACGTTTCAACATTCCTGGATTCAGAAAGGGAAAAGCGCCCTTCGAGATGATCAAGAAGATGTACGGAGCCGGCGTTTTCTATGAGGACGCGGTGAACGAGGTTCTCGACGAGACGTATCCGGACGCTGCCAAGGAGAGCGGTCTGGAGATCGTATCCCGCCCGGAAATCGGCGTGGAGCAGATCGAAGAGGGAAAGAACCTGATCTATACGGCTGTCGTAGCGGTAAAGCCGGAGGTAACTCTTGGAGAGTATAAGGGCGTTGAGGTCCAGCGGGTAAAATCCGACGTGACCGACGCGGATATCGAGGCGGAGTTAAAGATCGCTCAGGAGAAAAACTCCCGTCTGATCACGGTAGAGGACAGAGGCGTTGAGAACGGCGATCAGGTGACCATCGATTTCGACGGCTATGTGGACGGAAAGCAGTTTGACGGCGGAAAAGGCGAGGACTATCCGTTAACGATCGGTTCCCACACCTTCATCGATAATTTCGAGGAGCAGCTGATCGGAAAGAAGACCGGCGAGGAGTGCGAGGTCAACGTAACCTTCCCGGCGGAATATCATGTAGAAGAGTTAAAGAACAAACCGGCCCTCTTTAAGGTAACGGTAAAGGAGATCCAGAGAAAGGAACTTCCGGAGTTGAACGATGAGTTTGCCAGCGAGGTTTCCGATTTCGATACTCTGGAGGAATATAAGAAGGACATCGCGGAGAAAGTAAAGAAGGAAAAGGAAGCGGCCGCGGCCAGAGAAAACGAGAACCGGGTTGTCGACAAGGTTGTGGAGAACGCCTCCATGGAGATCCCGGATCAGATGACGGCGGAGGAAACGAGCGCCATGGTCAACGATTATATCCGCAGACTGGAGAGCCAGGGAATTCCCTTCAAGCAGTACGCTGAGATCACGGGAATGACGGCGGAGAAGCTGGGCGAGCAGATGAAGCCGCAGGCTTTGAAGCGGATCCGTACCAGACTGACGCTGGAGGCCGTTGTAAAGGCGGAGAACATCACCGCCAGCGACGAGGCTGTAGAGGCTCAGTTCGATAAGATGGCGGAAGCCTACAAGATGGATAAGGAACAGATCAAGGGCATGTTCGCCGGTGAGCAGCTGGATCAGTTAAAAGAGGACGTTGCCGTTCAGGAGGCGATCGACTTCCTTGTTGCCGAGGCGAAGCTGGTCGATTAAGAAAGACGGCAGTTACGAAAGAACGGTGGATGAAACGCGAAGGAATCCGGGGATCACAGAGGGACTTTTCCCTCTTATCCCCGGTATCTTTTGATGGTGGGTCAGGCGGCAGGCCGGCCTTTTGTGGAGGAATTGGAAAATGAGCTTAGTACCTTATGTTTTGGAGTCAACCAGCAGAGGAGAACGGTCCTACGATATTTATTCGCGCCTTTTAAAGGACCGGATTATTTTTCTGGGCGAAGAGGTTAACGATGTGACGGCGAGCCTGGTGGTCGCCCAGCTTTTATTTTTGGAGTCGGAGGATCCCAACAAGGATATCAACCTTTATATCAACAGCCCGGGCGGCTCGGTGACCGCGGGCATGGCGATCTACGATACGATGAACTATATCAAGTGCGACGTCTGCACCACCTGTATCGGCATGGCGGCCAGCATGGGAGCCTTCCTTTTGTCCGGCGGCGCGAAGGGAAAGCGGTTCGCCCTTCCCAACGCGGAGATCATGATCCATCAGCCCTCCGGCGGCGCCCAGGGACAGGCGACGGATATCAATATCGTCGCGGAGCATATCTTAAAGACGAAGGATAAATTGAACCGTATCCTGGCGGCCAATACGGGACAGCCGTTGGACGTTATCGTCCGGGATACGGAGCGGGATCATTATATGTCGGCGGAGGAAGCGGTCGCCTACGGATTGATCGACCGTGTGATCAGCGGACACTAAGACTGAATGAAATAGAAATTGAGGTGTGATCATGGCAGGAAGGCCAGAGGAAAAGATCAGATGCTCGTTTTGCGGAAAGACCCAGGACCAGGTGCGCAAGATGATCGCAGGTTCCAATAACGTGTATATCTGCGACGAGTGCATTGAACTTTGCGGAGAGATCCTGGAGGAGGAGCTGGGCGAGGAGGAGCCGGATTTTTCCGGAATCAACCTGTTAAAGCCGAAGGAAATGAAGGCGATCCTTGACGACTATATTATCGGCCAGGATGAGGCCAAAAAGGTTCTTTCCGTTGCGGTGTACAATCACTATAAGAGAATTTTGTCCAAAAAGGGCAGCGATATTGAGCTTCAAAAGAGCAATGTCTTAATGCTAGGGCCTACGGGCTCCGGAAAGACGTATCTGGCCCAGACGCTGGCGAAGCTTTTAAACGTGCCCTTCGCCATTGCCGACGCGACGACCTTAACGGAGGCCGGCTATGTGGGCGAGGATGTGGAAAATATCCTTTTGAAACTGATCCAGGCGGCGGACAACGACGTCAACCGGGCGGAGTACGGGATCATCTATATCGACGAGATCGATAAGATCACGAAAAAATCCGAGAATGTTTCCATTACCCGGGACGTATCGGGAGAGGGCGTTCAGCAGGCGCTCCTTAAGATCTTGGAGGGCACCGTTGCCAGCGTTCCGCCCCAGGGCGGGAGAAAGCATCCGCAGCAGGAGCTGATCCAGATCGACACGACCAATATCCTGTTTATCTGCGGCGGCGCCTTCGACGGCCTGGAGAAGATCGTGGAATCCAGGATGGAAACCGGCTCCATCGGCTTCAACGCCAAATTGGTAGATAAGCAGAGTTCCGATATCAGCAAGCTGCTGCGGCAGGTGATGCCGGAGGATTTGACCAAGTTTGGACTGATCCCCGAGTTTGTGGGACGGGTTCCGGTGGTGGTGTCCCTGGAGCTTTTGGACGAAGACGCGTTGGTGCGGATTTTAACGGAACCGAAGAACGCGATCATTAAGCAGTATCAAAGATTGTTCGAGCTGGATGATGTGAAGCTTGAGTTTACGCCGGACGCCGTTCATGCCATCGCCCATATGGCGGTGGAGCGGAAGACGGGAGCCAGAGGGCTGCGCTCAATTATCGAAGCGGTAATGATGGATATGATGTTTGAGATTCCTTCCGATTCCGGCGTCGGGATCTGTACGGTGACGGAGGACGCGGTAAAGGGGACGGCGAAGCCGGAGTTGGTTTACCGGGATGTGACCGTGCCCCATAAGGCGCCGGCCGGCAGGACCAGGAAGGACAGCAGAGGAGAGATCGCGTAGAAGAACGCGGGCAGTAAGGCGAGGGCGCCGCAAAATTCTGAAGGCGGATCCTATAGGTTCCAGACTGAATTTTGCAGCGCCCTCGGATTGTTTGCGGGACCGCGGACGCGCTGAAAAAGGTAAGGCGCGGGAAGCCGCCTATGGCGGCTGAGGCTGACGCGGCGGCCCGTTTAAGGAGAAAAGAGGAGAAGTACGGGTGGAAGGAAAAGGAATTACGCTGCCCGCCATCGCGCTCAGGGGGCTTACGATCCTCCCGGAGATGATTCAACATTTTGATATCAGCCGGGAAAAATCGGTGGGAGCCTTAGAGAGCGCCATGGTAGGGGAGCAGAAGGTTTTTTTGGTGACCCAGAGACATCCGGAGGAAGAGGATCCGGGGATTTCTGGTCTGTATCAGATCGGAACCATCGCCAGGATCAAGCAGCTGGTAAAGATGCCGGGCGGGATTATCCGGGTGATGGTGGAAGGGGAGAGCCGTGCGGAATTGATCAATCTTACGGAAAACGGTTCTTACCTGCAGGCGGAGATCATCGAGGCGCCGATGAAGGAAGAAAATCTGGGCCCTGTGGCCAAGGAGGCCATGGGCCGGATTGTGCGGGAGAAGCTGGAGGAGTTTGGAAATTCCAATCCCAAGTCCGTGAAGGATTTTATGGGCGGCCTTTTGGCGATCCGGGATCTGGAGGAGCTTTTGATCCAGACCGCCAATCAGTTCCCCTGGGACTATACGGTCAAGCAGGAAATGCTGGAGTGCGACGACGTAAGCCTTTTGTATGACCGGGTGGTTTACTATCTGATGCGGGAGCTGGAGATTTTGCGGATCAAGCGGGATTATCAGGCGAAGGTAAAGGCCAACGTGGATAAGAACCAGCGGGATTACATACTCCGGGAAGAGCTGAAGGTGATCCAGGAGGAGCTGGGAGAAGAATATACCGGTTCCGACGCGGATACGTATCTGGAACAGCTGGAGAAGCTGAACGCGGACAAGGAGACAAAGGAGAAGATCCGAAAGGAGATCATGCGCTTTAAGGCCATGCCCGGCGGCGGCCAGGAGGCCAACGTGCTGCGGACTTATATTGAGACGGTGCTGGAGCTGCCCTGGAAAAAGATGACCAAGGACAACCAGGATCTGGCCCATGCGCAGAAGATCCTGGAAGAGGATCATTACGGCCTGGAGAAGGTAAAGGAGCGGGTGCTGGAATATCTGGCGGTGCGCACTCTGACCAAGAAGGGCACCAGCCCTATTCTCTGCCTGGTGGGCCCGCCTGGAACCGGAAAGACTTCCATCGCCCGGTCTGTGGCCAGGGCGCTGGGAAAGAAATATGTCCGGATCAGCTTGGGCGGAATCCATGACGAGGCGGAGATCCGGGGACACAGGAAGACTTATGTGGGAGCCATGCCGGGACGGATCGCGGAGGCCATGCGCCAGGCGGGCTCGGCCAATCCCCTGATGCTTCTGGATGAGATCGACAAGGTGTCCGCCGATTACAGAGGAGATACGGCCTCGGCCCTTTTGGAGGTGCTGGACGGCGAGCAGAATGTGAAGTTTCGGGATCATTATGTGGAAATCCCCCTGGATCTGTCCAACGTGCTGTTTATCGCGACGGCCAATACGACCCAGACGATTCCCGGCCCGTTATTGGACCGGATGGAGTTGATCGAGGTTTCCAGCTATACGGAGAATGAAAAGTTCCATATCGCGAAAAAATATCTGGTGCCCAAGCAGTTGGAACGGAACGGCCTGACAAGTGAGGAGCTGACCATCAGCGACAAGGCGCTGGAAAAGATCATCCACAACTATACCAGGGAGGCCGGCGTCCGGAACCTGGAGCGGCGGATAGGGGAGATCTGCCGGAAGGCGGCCAGAGAGTTTCTGGAGAAAAAGCGTACGGCGGTTCGGGTGACGGAAACCAGCCTGGAGAAATATCTGGGGAAAGAGAAGATTACCTTTGAGAACGCCAACGAGGAGGACGAGGTGGGCATCGTCCGGGGACTGGCGTGGACCAGCGTCGGCGGCGATACGCTGCAGATCGAAGTCAATATCATGCCGGGAGACGGGAAGCTTCAGATGACCGGCCAGATGGGCGACGTCATGAAGGAATCGGCCCAGATCGCGCTGACTTATGTGCGTTCGGTCGCTTCTTCCTACGGGGTGGACAAGGATTTCTTCAAGACCCATGATATCCATCTCCACATTCCGGAGGGAGCCGTTCCCAAAGACGGGCCGTCCGCCGGAATCACCATGGCGACGGCCATGCTGTCGGCCGTAACCGGCAAAAAGGTAAAGGCCAGCGTGGCGATGACCGGGGAGCTGACCCTGCGGGGCCGGGTACTGCCCATCGGAGGCTTGAAGGAAAAGACCTTGGCCGCGCGGATGGCTCATATGAAGACCGTCCTGGTTCCGGAGAAGAACCGCCCGGATATGGCGGAACTTTCCAAGGAAATTACCAAGGGCATGAAGATCGTATATGTGAAGCATATGGACGAGGTGGTTCGGGAGGCGTTTGTCTCCTAGCCGCCCGGACGTTCTAAAGGAGGAAGTTATGATCATCAGATCGGTAGAGCTGGAGACGGTCTGCGGCATCACCAGCCGGCTCCCGGAAAATGAGCGGCCGGAATTTGCCTTTGCCGGCAAATCCAACGTGGGAAAATCGTCGCTGATCAACGCGCTGATGAACCGGAAGTCGTTGGCCCGGACTTCGGCTCAGCCGGGAAAGACCCAGACCATTAATTTTTATAATATCAATGGGGAGCTTTATTACGTGGATCTTCCGGGATACGGGTACGCCAAGGTGCCTCTGGCGGAAAAGGAGAAGTGGGGGAAGATGATCGAAAATTATCTTCACCGCTCCCGGATGTTAAAATGTGTCTTTCTTTTGGTGGATATCCGGCATGAGCCGTCGGCCAACGACCGGATGATGTATGAGTGGATGGTCCATAACGGCTTCCGGCCGGTGATCATCGCCACCAAGTTAGACAAGATCAACAGAAGCCAGATACAAAAACAGGTCCGGCTGATCCGGACCGGCCTTGGGATGGAGAAGGAAGACCTGCTGTTCCCGTTTTCCGCTCAGACGAAGCAGGGACGGGAAGAGATTTGGGATTTTATTGAGAAAATGACGTCAGGAGACGGACAGGGAGAGGAAGCTCCCAAAAGAGAGCTGGAGTCAAAGACAGAGGAAAAGCAAGGTTAGGACTCCAGCAGCGATTTCATAACATGGGCGTAGATCTCCTGGCTGCGGTCCCGCCAGTGGCCGCACATGATCTCCGCCTGCTCCTTATCGGGAACGGAAACGTCCAAGCCGATCAGGATGGACTTTCCCTCCCGGACCTCGCAGTGGACGATATAGTCCTGGCTGGTGGATCTGTAATAGTCGGCGGTCACATCCACCTCGTTGCGGAGCCGGAGCCGGTTTTCCTTTAAATAGTTGTCAATGTCTTCCACGATCGCCTGAGAAATATTTTTTCCAAAGAAGGAGAGGGTATCCTCCCCTTCTTTTGTACTCTCATAACGGGACATATTATGGCTGGCTTCCGCCTTGATCAGTCCGGCTTCCAGAAGCTCGTTTAAGGCTTTCTGGAGGCTGAAATAGGTGGTGTATTCATGCCCGAGGAAAAAATCCGACAGCTGGGCGTTGGTCAGCGGAAAATTAACATGGCCCAGCATATAAAGAATCATCAGTTTATAAAGGGTAATTGGATCGGACAGCATAAATACAAACTCCTTTGCCAGATAATTGTGGACGCCGTTGCTCCGGAATCTGGTTCTATTTTACAGGTATATGTCCCGGGATTCAAGTTCTTTTTGGCGAAAAATGACGCAAACGGCCCTGGAAGAACCTGGAAACCGCATTTCGGGAAAATCTTTTGCGGGAATCGTCGAATTTTGTAGTGTATTCAGACGGAATTTGTGATAGAATGAAAATCAGGGTGATTTACATATGAGAGAACGGATTAACCGTTTGGCAAAGGGGATCGTGGACGCGGAGCTGCCGAAGCTGTTCCTTTCGCCGGAAAAAGCAGAGGAGGTTCTGGGAAGCGGAACCGTCTACAAAAGAGAATTATATCTTGCCAGCGAAAATAATCTTTATATTAAGGGCCTGGCCTATTCTAACCACAGCCGGGTAAGGATCCTGAATCACGCCTTCGGGGGCTTGAGAAACCATATCGTATATGAGGTGGATACCTCCTGGTGTGAGAACGGGGATTTGATCAAGGGAGCCTTTACGCTTGTGACAAACAGCGGAGAGCTGGAGGTTCCTTTTCTTTTTCGTGTGGAAACGGCGGCCTCGGTCCAAGTTCTTACCACCTTAAATTCGGCGGAGGATTTTGCCGAGCTGGCGAAAAAGGATATGGATATGGCCCTGCGCCTGATGGAGTACCGGGACTTTACCGACGCGCCGTTTTTAAAGGATCTGCGGATCCGGACCATCTATGAGGGATTGAAAGGGCACGGGAACCGCCAGAACGCGCTGGAGGAATTTTTCCTTGCGCTGGGCGTAAAGGAGCCCATCGAACTGACGCTCTCAGCGGCGAAGAAGACGTATGAGTATCCCTCGGAGGTGCTTACGGATAAGATTACCCTTCGGAAGAATACCTGGGGATATATTTATATTGAGCTAAAGGCGGACGGGGATTTTATCGAACTGGGGAAACGGGTGATCACCCAGGCGGATTTTGAGAACGACCGCATGGACCTGCGGTTTAAGATCCATCCGGAGCGGATGCATAAGGGAAAGAACCTGGGAGCGATCCACCTGCTTACGGCCCATGGAAGCACGGCGATTCAGATCGAGGCGATCGGGGATTCCACCATCGACATCACCGGCCGGGAGCATGAGATCAGCAAGGCGGGCATCTGCCGCTATATGAAGCTGCGGGAGCAGTACGAGGCCAGCGGATGTACAGACAGCGCCGTTTTAAATAAGATACAGAAGGAATTGGACGCGATCCGGGGAGCGGGGGCGGATTCCATTGTCCTGACGCTTTTACAGGCGGAAACCTATCTGGACGGAGGCCGTCCGGAACTGGCGTCGGCCTGTCTGGAGGAGTGCAGGGACGGGGCTGTCCGGGAGCAGGACCGGATGGGGACGTTATATTGCTATTACCAGTATCTTTTGTATCGGGCGGAACCGTCCCCGGAGAAAAAGGAAGCGGTTTTGCGACTGTTCCGGAAAAAGCTGGGCCGTTCCAAAGGCCGGTTTTATCTGCAGCTTCTGCAGTTAAAGCTGGAACCGGAGCTTTTGGAGGAGTCGGAGGCCCTTTATGAAAGCTTTAAGGCCCAGTACGCAGGCGGCTGCCGCAGTCCGTTTTTATATTTGGAAGCCTGCCTTTTGCTGGAAAAGAAGCCGGAGCTTTTAAAGACCATTGATAATTTTGAACTGCATGTTCTGTATTATGGCGCCAGAAAAAAGATGCTCGGGAAGGATACGGCGATGCGGGCGGCTCTTCTGGCTCCCGGGATCCGGTTCTATCACCGGCTTTATTACCGGGCGATGGAGCTGCTTTATAAGAGCTATCCGGAAAAGGAGCTGTTATCCGCCGTCTGCTGCCTTTTGATCAAGGGAAACGTGCGGGGAGAAGAGAGCTTTTCCTGGTATGAGAAGGGGATCAAGGAGGAGATCAGCCTGACAAGGCTTTTTGAGTATTATCTCTACTCCCTCCCCAAGAACTACGAGGGAAGCATTCCCAAGCAGGTGCTTTTGTATTTCTCCTATGAAAACAGCCAGCTGGACCGTCAGAGCCGGGCCGTGCTGTATAAAAACGTGCTGGAGCATGTGGATCCGGAAAGCAGCTTGTACCAGAAATATGAGCGGGAAATGGAACAGTTCGCCATGGAGGAGCTGTTTGCCGGCCGGATCGACAGCTGCCTGGCCGTGATCTATAAGCATATGATCTACCAGGGAATGGTGGACGGACAGGTGGCGAAGGTGCTTCCGGGGATCCTTTGCTCCAACCGGATCTGCTGCGAAGACGATTCGATGAAATATGTGGTGGTGCTGAATCAGGCGCTTACGGGCGAGGAGGCGTATCCGCTAAATGGAGGAGTTGCCTACGTTCCGCTGTTTTTCGACGACTGCGTGATCCTGTTCCAGGACACCTACGGGAACCGGTATATGGATGTTTCTTATACGAAGGAGCCGGTTCTGGAGGAAAAGGAGCTGGAACAGCGATGCTTTGAGGCGTATCCAAGGCACCCGATGCTGCGGATGAAAAACTGCCTGGAGCTTATGGAGCGGGAGACGCTTACGGGCGAGGAGATCTTGACGCTCCAGAAGGATTTTGACGAGCTTCCATTGAAGCCGCTTTATCAGCAGAGGATGCTGACGAAAATTATCGGCTACTATCGGAGCCAGACCTCGGGCGAGGAGGATCCGATGGCAAAGGAGGGCGCCGCTTATCTCTTAAAGCTGGATAAGGAGGCTCTTTCCAGGCCGGAACGGATCGACGTCTGCGAGACGCTGATCATGGAGGATTATTTGGAAGAGTCCTACGAGATGATCCGGAAATTCGGGGAATACGGCCTTCGGATGAAGCGGATCGCCAGACTTTGCTCCCGGCTGATCTTAAAAAAGGAGTTCGTCGAAGAAGATCTGCTCCTCCATCTGGCCTGGCGGGCGTTCGCGGCGGGAAACGGCGATACCGTGATCCTGGACTACCTCTGCGAGCATTATAACGGCTCCGGCCAGCAGATGTACCGGCTTCTTACCCAGGCGGTCAAGGACCGGGTGGAGACGTATGATTTGGAAGAACGGCTTTTGGCCCAGCTTTTGTTTACCGGGTGCTATAAGCATCTGGATACGGTATTCGATCTTTACGCCAGCCGGAAGGAAACCGGCGAGTTGATCGTGAAGGCTTATTTTACGGTAAAATGCGTTGGTTATTTCCTGCAGGATCAGGTTCCCTCCGATAAGGTGTTCGCCTATCTTGAGGGGGCCGTAAAGGGAGGCGGCGAGCTGAGAAAGATCCCGGAAATTTATCTTTTCGCTTTGGCGAAATATTATTCCGGCCTTCCGAAACTTACGGACGAGCAGCAGTCGCTAGCCAGAAGGATGATGGATCTGTTTTTATCCAGGGGCATGGTGTTTGCCTGGTTTAAAAAGCTGGCGGCCTGTACGGATCTTCCCGGGGATATCCTGGATAAGGAGATCATCGAATATCATGGCGCCCCGGACCGGGTTCCGGTCCTGCGGGTAAGAGTCCTTCCGGATGAGGAAGACTTCCATGAAGAAGAAATGCGGATGGTTTACAAGGGGATCTACGTAAAGCAGAAGGTGCTGTTTGAGGGCGAGATCATGGAATACGAGATTTATGAGGAGGAGAACGGCGCTCTGGAAAAGAAGGCCGAAGGCGAGCTTTCCTGTCCGGAGGTGCCTGCGGGAGATAAGGGAAACCGGTTCTCCGCTCTGAATGCCATGAGCCTTTATCTTGGGATGAAGGATGAAGAAAAGCTGAAGGACAGTATGATCAAGTATGCGGCGGATGATCGGATCGTGGAGAAACTGTTCCCGCTGATGGAATAGAGAGGGACGAGATGGAGAAACTGATTGTCGGTATCGATCTGTGCGATACATACACGCAGGCGGCCGTGCTGGGCCGGGAGGAGGCCTGGGTGCTTCCGACCGTGATCTGCAGGAAGCGGGAAGCCGAGGAATGGAGCGTCGGAGAGGACGCGTACAAATATACGCTGATGGGCGAGGGCGTGATCGTAGACAAGCTTTTGAGCCTGGCGGCGAAGGAGGGAACCTCCACCATCGCCTCCGTAAAATATACGGGAATGGAGCTTCTGAAAAAATTTCTGGAAAAGGTTCTGGAACTGGTGCTGGCGGAGTACCAGGAGCCGCAGATCCTGCAGCTGGTGATTTCCCTTAAGAATCTGGAGATGAAGCTGATGGACGGGCTGATGGACTGCGCCGTCTCCTTGGGGATTCCCAGGGAATGCGTCCATATCGCCAGCCATACGGAGTGTTTTGTTTATTATGTGTTAAATCAGCGCCGGGATATCTGGGGCGGTCAGGTGGGAATGTTCTCTCTGTCGGATGAGGATCTGCGGTATTATGAGCTGAAGGTTTCCAGAGGGCCCAGGCAGATGACGGCCTGGGCGGAGCATGAGGAATTAGAAGAGGGTTTTAATTTAAGCGTATTAGACACAGGCTCCGGCGCCCGTATGGCGGACCGGATCCTCTGTGCCTGCGGCGACCGGTTCTTGAAAAAGAAGATTTTTTCTTCGATCTTTTTAACGGGCAAGGGATTTGCCAGGACCGACTGGGCTCCGGAATTCATGAAGCAGATCTGCAACCGAAGACGGGTGTTCGCGGAGCCGGCGCTTTTTGCCAAGGGAGCCGCCTATAAGGCGGAAAGCTACCTTCGGAAACCGGGAGCTTACCCGTTTCGGTGCATCTGCGAGGGGAAGCTGCGTTCCACGGTTACGATTGAGGTAGAAAAGCGCGACGCCAAGGTTCAGATCGCGCTGGCGTCCGCCGGGGAAAGCTGGTATGAGGCCAGGAGCGTCCTTGAGGTAATCCTGGACGGCCAAAAGGAGATTCCGTTAACGATTACGCCGCAGGATCCAAAGCAGAAGCGGACGGTGACGGTGCCGCTGGAGGGCTTCCCGGACCGGCCGGATAAGACGACCCGGGTGCGCATCGCCGCGGGATTTCTGGATGAGAAGACCATGGTGCTTAAGATCGCGGACCGGGGCTTTGGAGAGCTGTTCCCGAAGACGGACGCGTTTATCCGCCAGGAGGTGATGCTATGAGTCTTTTGCTTTGCAGACAGGAGCCGGTAACGGCGCCTTACTACGTGGAAGCGCTGGGAGTCCATCTGTATTCTTCCCAGGAGCTTTGCTATGTGATCTTCCATCATCCCCTTTTGGTCATGGAGGATTTCGTGGATGAGCGGCTGACGGCGTTTCTCCGCAGCGAGCTGCGGATGCCCTTTTTGGCGGAGCGGATCGAAAAATGGCTGGAAAGCCGGGGGGAATCCGATGAGCTTTTGTTCCAGATCCTCCAGGACTGCTCCTATTTAAACGCCAAGGAGCAGGCGGATTTCCGCCAGACGGTGACGGCGTTTCGGAAGCTTCCCAAGGAAGAGTATGAGAAGAAACGGGCCGATTATTTTTATCAGCTGAAGCTTTACGGGAAGGCCATCGCCATGTATGAGAGGATTTTGGAGGCGGAGCGGGAGAAGCCGCTGTCCGAGGAGTTTAAGGCCAGAGTTTGGAACAATATTGCCTCCTGCTACACGAAACTGTTCTGCTATCAGAAGGCGATGCACGCTTACGACTGCGCCTGGAACGCGAAGGAGGATCCAGTATTTATTGAACGGATGTACCTTTTGACGGTGATGGAGCCGGAGTTAGCCGTGAAGGAAAAATTCTTAGGAATGATGACGGAAGAAAAGCGGGAAGAATGGGACCGGCTGGCGGAGGAAGCGTCCGAGGAGGCGAGGAACGCAGAAGAGGTGAGCCAGATGGAGGAACTGTTTTCAAGGGATCCCGTGAAGCGTCTGGCAGGCGCCGGGGAGGCGTTAAACCGCTGGAAGGTGGAATACCGGAGGTGTCTATGAAAAACGATCTGCTGCTTACCAATGAGACGGCGAAAATACTGTATCAGTCTTTTGCCGCGGGAATGCCGATCCTGGATTACCACTGCCATCTGGAGGCGCGGGATATCGCGGAGGATAAGCGGTTTCGCTCCATCGCGGAGCTTTGGCTGGGCGGCGATCATTATAAATGGCGGTTTATGAGGGCCTGCGGGGTCGAGGAACGGTTCATTACCGGAGACGCGCCGGAGGCGGAGAAATTTAAAAAATGGGCCGGCGTTTTGGAGCGGGGGCTCGGAAATCCCTTAAGCTGCTGGAGCCATATGGAATTAAAGCAGTATTTCGGCTATGACGGCGTGTTAAACGAACGGACGGCCGGGGAGGTCTGGGAGCTTTGCAATGCCCGCCTTTCGGAGCCGGAGATGAGCGCCAAAGGGCTGATCGCCGGTTCCGGCGTAAAGCTTCTCTGCACCACCGACGATCCCGCGGACAGCCTCTTGTGGCATCAAAAGTTAAAGGCAGAGTTTTCTGACCCGAAGAAGCGGGAACGGTTTCCGGTGCGGGTGCTTCCTGCTTGGAGGCCGGATCAGGCTCTGGCGGTCCAGAAGCCGTCCTTTGCCGCTTATATGGATTCTCTTGGGAAGGCGGCCTCCATGGAGATCGGGAATCTTTCTGATCTGGAGCAGGCGCTGGAAAAGAGAATGCTTGCGTTCCATGAGCTGGGCTGCCGGGTTTCGGATCATGGACTGGAACGAATGGTTTATACGCCGGTTTCCAGGAATAAGGCGGAAGAGATTTTAAAAAAGGGCTTAGGAGGCGGCGCCGTAAGCCAGGAAGAAGCGGAAGCGTATCAGACATATCTGCTCCTGTTTTTGGGAGAGCAGTACCACAGATTGGGCTGGGCGATGCAGATCCATTATGGCTGCAGCCGGAACAATAACAGCCGGATGTACCGGCTTTTGGGCGCGGATACCGGGTTTGACTGTATTGGCGAAGAATCGCCGTCCGCCCGGCTCATCGGCTTTCTGGACGCGCTAAGCGGGGAAAAGAAGCTTCCTAAAACCATTCTCTACAGTCTTAATCCTAAGGACAACGAGCAGATCGATTCGGTGATCGGCTGCTTCCAGGATCCGGAGACGGGCGCCCTTCTGCAGCATGGGGCCGCCTGGTGGTTCAATGACCACAGCGCCGGGATCCGGAGTCAGCTAACCTCCCTGGCTTCGATCGGATGCCTGGGGAACTTTGTGGGGATGTTAACGGACTCCAGAAGCTTTATATCGTACCCGCGCCATGATTATTTCCGGCGGATCCTCTGCGGCCTTGTGGGTCAGTGGATGGAAAGCGGGGAATATCCCTATGATATGGAAACGGCGGGAAGGCTGGTCCAGGATATTTCCTACCGCAACGCGGTGCGGTACTTTGGATTCGACCAAGATAGCTTTCGGCTTTGACCGGTACGGCTTTCGCAGGCTTGTCCGGCTCGATTTTTGCAGGACTGACCGGCGCGGCTTTCGCCGCCTGGCGGGCGCGATTTTCCCCTTGACAAGCGCGGAGGTTTTTACTATACTGAGACAAACGAAAAGAAACAGGCAGGGAAGAAGAGGAGTACGTTCCCAAACGCCGTCAGAGAGAGCTGTCCGCCGGCTGAGAGACAGCTTCGGAACGCGGGAATGGAAGGTAGCTTCGGAGCCGGAGCGGTGAAGGAGGAGTAGCCGTTCCCGGGTGGCTTCCGTTAAAGGCCCAATGAGATTGCCGCTTATGACGGCAAATAAAGGTGGTAACGCGGTTTTTCGCCCTTTGTGTCTTCGGACGCAGAGGGCGTTTCCATTTCACGGGAAATTCTGTTGATTTATGCAAAAAGCATAGGTGGTGAGGGACAGGATGATACGGCTCAGACCATATAAGCCTTCGGACGCCTGGGAGCTGTTAAAATGGTGGGACGGCAGGACGGAGGAAGAGTTTGTAAAATGGAGCGCGGGGGCGTTTACGTACCCGTTAACGATCGAGCAGCTGGATTCCTATTTTGAAACCTGGTGTTTAAAGGAAGGGGGCGTCTGGCCGGTCATGGCGTTAGATGCCTCCGGCAAGCCGGTGGGCCACTTCCTGGTGCGGTCTGTCTGTTATTCTTCCAACGCCGCAGGGCTGGCGCTTATCGTAGTGGACCCCAAGTGCCGGGGCAAAGGCTATGGACGAGAAATGATCTCGCAGGCCTTATCCATGGCTTTTGGGGGAATGGGGATGGAGCGGGTGTTCTTAACGGTATTTGAGAACAATCCCAAAGCCCTCGCCTGCTATGAGGCGTCAGGTTTTCACAAGCAGGCGTATCTTCCCGAATACTGGAAAGAAGGAGAGACGGTTTGCGGCGCGTTTCTGATGGAGGCCGTAAGGCCGGAGACAAACCAAGACGGATCAGAAGAAGCCGGTAAAGAGCCGGCAGGGAGCGCGGGAAACCGGCCGCGCGGATAAAACCAAGCAGAAGAAAAGGAGAGAACAGAAAAAAGATGAAGGAACTGGAAAAAACCTATAATCCGGCGGCCATTGAGGATCGCCTGTATCAGAAATGGCTGGACAGCAAATATTTTCACGCGGAGGTAAGGAAGGACAAAAAGCCCTTTACCATCGTAATGCCGCCGCCCAATATTACGGGTCAGCTCCATATGGGCCATGCCCTGGATAATACCATGCAGGATATTTTGATCCGCTATAAGAGGATGCAGGGATACGAGGCCCTCTGGCAGCCGGGAACGGACCATGCGGCCATCGCCACTGAGGTCAAGGTGACGGAAAAGCTGAAAAAGGAAGGGATCGATAAAAAGGAGCTGGGCCGGGAGGGCTTTTTAAAGGAAGCCTGGAAATGGAAAGAGGAATACGGCAGCCGGATCATCAAGCAGCTCCACAAGCTGGGCTCCTCCGCCGACTGGGACCGGGAGCGGTTTACCATGGACGAGGGCTGCTCCGACGCGGTTTACGAGGTGTTTAAGCGCCTGTACGATAAGGGCTATATTTACAGAGGCTCCCGGATTATCAATTGGTGCCCGGTCTGCCAGACGACGATCTCCGACGCGGAAGTGCTTCATGAGGAGCAGGACGGCTTCTTCTGGCATATCAATTATCCCATCGTAGGAGAAGAAGGAAAATTCGTGGAGATCGCCACGACCCGTCCGGAGACCATGCTGGGCGATACGGCCGTGGCGGTGAACCCGGAGGATGAGCGTTACCGCCATCTGATCGGAAAGATGTTGAAGCTGCCGCTGACGGACCGGGAGATCCCGGTAGTGGCCGACGCCTATGTGGATAAGGAATTCGGAACGGGCTGCGTAAAGATCACGCCCGCCCATGACCCCAACGACTTCGAGGTTGGAAAACGCCACGGTCTGGAAGAAATCTGCATCATGAACGACGACGCCACCATCTGCGCCGAGGGCAAGTATAAGGGGATGGACCGTTATGAGGCGAGAAAAGCCATTGTGGAGGATTTAAAGGCCCAGGGCCTTTTGGTAAAGGTGGTGCCCCATGCCCATAACGTGGGAATCCACGACCGCTGCCGGACGACGGTGGAGCCGATGGTGAAGCCTCAGTGGTTTGTAAAGATGGACGAAATGGCGAAGCCGGCCATTGAAGCCTTAAAATCCGGGGAATTGAAATTTGTGCCGGAGAGCTTTGGAAAGACGTACCTTCACTGGCTGGAGGGGATCCGCGACTGGTGTATTTCCAGGCAGCTGTGGTGGGGACACCGGATCCCGGCCTATTACTGCAGCGACTGCGGCGAGATGATCGTCGCGAAGGAAATGCCAAAGACCTGTCCCAAATGCGGAGGAACCCATTTAAGACAGGATGAGGATACGCTGGACACCTGGTTTTCCTCGGCGCTCTGGCCCTTCTCTACCCTTGGATGGCCCAAGGATACGCCGGAGCTTCAGTATTTCTATCCGACGGACGTTTTGGTGACCGGATACGATATTATTTTCTTCTGGGTGATCCGAATGGTATTTTCCGGCATCGAGCAGACGGGAAAATGCCCCTTCCACACGGTGCTGATCCACGGTCTGGTCCGCGACTCCCAGGGACGCAAGATGAGCAAGTCCCTTGGAAACGGCATCGATCCGCTGGAGGTGATCGACAAGTACGGCGCCGACGCGCTGCGGATGACCTTAATGACGGGAAACGCCCCTGGAAACGATATGCGGTTTTACTGGGAGCGGGTGGAGGCCAGCCGGAACTTCGCCAATAAGGTGTGGAACGCCAGCCGGTTTATCATGATGAATCTGGAGAAGGCCGAAGGCAAGGCGGCTTCGGAGGCGGATCTGACGCTGGCGGACCGCTGGATCCTTTCCAGAGTGAATACTCTGGCGAAGGAAGTTACGGAAAACATGGATAAATACGAGCTGGGGATCGCCCTGCAGAAGGTCTATGACTTTATCTGGGAGGAGTTCTGCGACTGGTATATCGAGATGGTGAAGCCAAGACTTTGGGACGACGGGGACAAGACTCAGGCGGCGGCCATGTGGACCTTAAAGACGGTGCTGATCCAGTCCTTGAAGCTTCTGCATCCCTTCATGCCGTTTATCACCGAGGAGATCTTCTGCAATCTCCAGGACGAGGAACCGTCCATTATGATCTCCTCCTGGCCGCAGTACCGGGAAGACTGGAATTTCCCGGAAGATGAAAGGGCTGTTGAGGCGGTGAAGGAGGCGGTCCGCGCCATCCGGAACGTGCGGACGTCCATGAACGTGCCGCCCAGCCGGAAAGCCCGGGTTTATGTGGTGACCGAGGATGGCGAGACGGCAGAGCTTTTCGAGAAGAGCCGGGTGTTCTTTGCGGTCCTGGCGTCGGCCAACGAGGTCGTGATCCAGAAGGATAAGACGGGGATCGGCGAGGACGCGGTTTCCGCCGTGATCCATCAGGCCGTACTCTATATGCCTTTTGCGGAGCTTGTGGATGTGGAGAAGGAACGGGAACGGCTGAAAAAGGAGGAGGCCCGCCTGGAAGGAGAGTTAAAGCGGGTCAACGGAATGTTGAGCAATGAGAAATTTGTAAGCCGCGCGCCCCAGGCAAAGATTGACGAGGAGCGGGCAAAGCTGGTAAAATATACTCAGATGATGGAGCAGGTACGGGAGCGTCTGGCGCAACTGTGAGACTGGTCGGGCTGCAGAGGATCTTGTCGATGCAGCCCGATATGTTTTTGTTGCAAAGAAAATCGTTTTTTTATATAGTAGAGTGGTATCCGGACGGGAACCATTGTCAGCGGGAGGGATGTTCCATGACGGAATGGGAAGGTATGGATCCGGAGCGGGATTATATCGAGCGGATCCCGGAGTTTTCCGGGAAAAAGAGCGGACTTCCTAAGGTGCGGGAATTTCTTGGCCTTCTGGGAAATCCGGACAGGGAATTTCAGATTTTTCATGTGGCGGGAACCAATGGGAAGGGCTCGGTCTGCGCGTTTTTGACCGCGATGTTAAAGGAAGCGGGGATTTCCTGCGGGACGTTTATTTCCCCTCATCTGGTGGAGGTGCGGGAGCGCTTTCTGATCAACGGAGAAATGGTTTCCAGAGAGGCGTTTTTAAGGGCCTTTGAGGAAACGAGAGAGGCGGTCCGGCGGTGGATGGCGGCCGGGGAGGCCCATCCTACATACTTTGAATTCCTGTTTTATCTGGGGCTTGTTCTTTTTAGGAACGCGGGTGTTTCGGTTTTGGTCCTGGAAACGGGAATGGGCGGGCTTCGGGACGTGACCAATGTGACGGAGCGTCCCCTGGCTTCGGTGATCACGTCCATCAGCTTCGACCATATGGATTATCTTGGCCATACGATCCCGGAGATCGCGGGGGAGAAGGCGGGAATTATCAAGACAGGCGTTCCGCTGGTGTATGACGCGTCCAACCCGGAGGCGGCGCAGGTGATCAAAAGGACGGCCAAGGAAAAGAACGCCCCTTGTTTGGGGATCGAAGCGGTTCCCTTTTCTCCGGCGGACGGCGGGATCTGTTTTTCGGTATCCTACAAAGGAAAGAAGCGTTCCGCTTTCGTTCCGTTTTCGGCTCCCTATCAGGCGATGAACGCATCCCTGGCGGTGGGAGCGATGGAAGCTTCCGGGCTTCCGGTTTCGGAAGACCAGGTATTTTCCGGCTTAAGGAAGGCGAAATGGCCGGCGCGGATGGAAGAAATTCTTCCGGAGGTTTATCTGGACGGGGCCCACAATGAGGACGGGATCCGGGCGTTTCTTGAGGCCGCCTGCCTTTTAAAGGAGCAGAAAAAGCCGAAACGGGTCCTTTTGCTCTTTGGGGCGGTGGCGGATAAAGAATATGGGAAGATGCTTCGGGAAGTAAAGGAGCAGCTTTGCCCGGAATGGTGTATTCTGGCGCAGCTTGCCATTTACCGGGCGATTCCGCTGGAGGAGCTTTTAAAGACGGCGAAGGAGATCTTGGAGCCGGAGACAAGGGTTCTTCCGGCTGAGGATGTGGGACAGGCAGTCTCCCTTCTTCTTAAGGAAAAGAAGCCGGGAGAATTGGCGTTTATCGCCGGATCCTTGTATCTGGCCGGCGAGGTAAAGGCTTATCTGGATCAGAAAGCCGGGAAGGAAGGATTATGATTAACTTTGAGGAAGAGATCGAGCGTTTCCGCCCGAGCCTTGAGGTGGAGGCGGTCAGCGAGGCGATCGTAAAGAGCGATCTGACGGATATGTCGGACATCATGCTGGAACTGATGAAGGAGATCAAAAAGGAAAAGTAATTTATGGATACATTGCAGAAAATCCAGCTGGCGGCCAATAGCTTTTATAACCGGGGGCTGGAACTGGCAAAGGAGAGGGATCTGTCGGGGGCGGCGGGATACTTAAAGCGCGCCCTGGAATTAAATAAGTACCATACGGACGCCAGAAACCTGCTGGGACTGATCTTTTACGAGATGGGGGAAACCTCCGACGCCCTGGTCCAGTGGGTGATCAGCGTGAATTTACAGCCGGAGAAGAACCGGGCGGATCATTACCTGGACGAAGTCCAGAGAAAGCCGGGGCAGCTGGAGATCGCCAGCCAGACCATCAAGAAGTTTAACCAGGCCCTGGTCTACGCCCAGAACGGGAGCGACGACCTGGCGGTGCTGCAGCTGAAGCGGGTGGTGGAGGAGCGGCCCAATTATGTAAAGGCCCGCCTGCTTTTGGCCGTGCTTTATATGCAGCATGAGGATTTTGCCAAGGCGGGACGGTCGCTGTATAAGGTCCTCCAGATCGATAAGAACAATAAGAAGGCCAGCCGCTACATGGAGTATGTAA
>DVFQ01000135.1 GCA_018713185.1 Candidatus Copromonas avistercoris (nom. illeg.)
AAAAAAGTCTCGCAGTTTTGTAATCATGTCCCTCCATCCGGCGCGGCTGCCTTTTATTCCAATTCTTATATCTCTCTTAGGAGAACAACCTCGCCTTTTTATTTTTTTGAGAAAGAAAAAATCCGGAACCAAAGTTCCGGATCGATCGGGTGGATACAGGGATTCGAACCCTGGGCCTCCAGAGCCACAATCTGGCGCGCTAACCAGCTGCGCTATACCCACCATATTTCTATCACCTTTCGGTGCGCGAGCCTGAAGGGATTCGAACCCCCGACCCACGGCTTAGAAGGCCGTTGCTCTATCCAGCTGAGCTACAGACTCAAAATATCAAACACAAAGCGGGTGATGGGAATCGAACCCACGTATCCAGCTTGGAAGGCTGGTGTTCTACCATTGAACTACACCCGCAAATATATTTGAAACGCCGCCTCAGATACTGTCCTCACCGACGTTTTTTAATCGGGGTGACAGGATTCGAACCTGCGACTTCCTGGTCCCAAACCAGGCGCTCTAGCCAAGCTGAGCCACACCCCGTCTGGCAAAAACACTCAGGATTAAATCGCATTGTTTCTGCGACGCAAGCAATATTATATCCTATGGAGCTGTTCTTGTCAACTATTTTCTATAAAAAATTCGTTGTGTAATGCGCCTCGCCAAACCGGTCGATCTCCATGATCATAAAGGACGGATGGCGGCCGTCCTGCCTCGGATAGGAAAGACTTCCCGGATTCAGCACCACCAGCCCGTCGGAGCAATACTCCAGGTAGGGCTTATGGGTATGGCCGAACATGACGATATTCACCTTCCGCGACCGGGCTTCTTCTTTAATATTCTCCGTTCCCAGGGAAACGCCGTACATATGGCCATGGCACAAAAACGCCCGGTACTTTCCAATGGAAATCTCCTTCTCCGCCTCCGTATGGGAGAAGAAATCATTATTTCCCCGTACCACATGAACCACGCAAAGATCGTTTTTAATCCAGTCTTTAAAATATGCTTCGCTGCCCTCCGTATCTCCCAAATGGATCATCATATCAAAGGGCGCCGTTTTTTCAATCACCTCCAGCAGGTTTCCGTCCCTGCGGTGGGTATCGCTGACAATTAAGATTTTCATACTTCTTCCCCGATTTCCTTCGCCAGACATTCCCGCATGGCTCTCAGGGCCTTGCCGCGGTGGCTGATGGCATTCTTCTCCTCCATTGTGATCTCCGCCGACGTTTTTCCATATTCCGGGAGCATCAGGATCGGATCGTAGCCGAAACCGCCCTCGCCCGCCGGTTCCAGAGCAATATAGCCTTCCATGGTTCCCTCGGTGGTAATGATCCGCCCGTCGGGAAGCGCCGCGGCGATCACGCAGACAAACCGGGCGGTACGCTTTTCCTGCTCCACACCCTTTAGACGGTGGATCAGATTCCAGTTTTTGATTTCATAGGAAGTCTCCTCGCCCATGTAGCGGGCGGAATAGACGCCCGGCTCTCCGTTCAGATAATCCACCGCCAGGCCGGAATCATCCGCCAGCACGATTCCGCCGGTCTTTTCCCAAACCGCTCTCGCCTTGATCTTAGCGTTGGCCTCAAACGTGTCTCCATCCTCAACGATATCCACGCTGACGCCCGCCTCCTTCATGGACAGGACCTCCGCCTTTAACCCCTTTAAGATCTCTCTGACCTCTCTCATTTTGCCCTCGTTGGAAGTGGCAAAAATAATTCTATGCTCCATTGCTTTCCCTGCTTTCTTTCTCTATGCTCCGGCTGTATGCTTTTAAGCAGACCCGGCTGCCGCCGTTTTCCTCTGCGCTCTGCCAGCTTTTTCCGTCAAAACTAATATACCCTTCTCCGTCGGGAATGTCAACGTCCCTGCGATTGCCGCCCCGGGAATCCTCCCCGTATTCTACGGCAACCGGCTGCGCCGTCCCCGGCGAATCGATCTCCACCAGCAGGGCAAAACGGCTGTCCTCCTCCGCCAAAAGCCCGTCTTCCCACGAAATCGTATAAAAACCGGCGTAAGAAAGCGTCCCTTCCGCCAGCAGGTTCCGATCGGCAAAGGCCGTCTCGATATCGCTCCTTTTTTCTGCGCCGGGCGGTTCTTCCCCGGTCGGCTGCGCGGACGATTCCGCTCCGCCAGGCTCCTCCGGCAAAACGGCCCCATAAACCCGGTAGGATGTATCCGGCGCCGTCGCATAAAAGCCGCAGGCCGCGATCCATTCCGTCTCCCGCGCCGTATATGCATTGGCAAACCATGCGCTGGATCTTCCATATCCCATCTGTCCGGTCCAGCCGCGAAGATCCGTCTGGTAGATCCGGCTGTAATAATCCGCATGCTCCAGCCCCGAATAGGAAATCCCATAAACGCCGATCTGGCTGTCCTCATAAGAAACATAAAAATAGCCGTCTTCCCCAAATCCGCTTCCCCAGCTGTTTAAACAAAGAAAGGCTCCGTCCGCTTCCGGCTTCGCGGAAAAATTTTCCTTCGGATAATGATCGTCCCAGCCGACGATCACGATATCGTGGTTCGCCTCCTGAGTTCCCTGATAGCAAAGCGCCTCCCCCGTCCAAGGTTCTCCCGCTTCGAGTTCTCCGGCTCCTGTCTTCCCGAAATCCGCCGGGATATACACGGCGCTCTCCACGCCGCCGTACTCATAGACCGCCCGCTTGATCGCCTCGTAATCCTTTTCCGGCAGAATCCGGATCTCCTGTACGTGGCAGACCGGCTCCAGGCCCTCCGGCGACATCCCGTCCCCATAGGGATCCTGCTCCTCTAAAACCGGCCCCTTCCAGGCCAGAAGATACGCCATCGCCATGCCGTAGTCTCCGCCGTCCGTTCCCGTTCCGAAGCCGTTCTGCCAGATCATATGATCTGCGGAAAGCCGCGCCCGGTCTTCCTCGGCCATGGAGGTTTCCACCGCCGCCAAGGACGCGAAGGCCCAGCAGGTTCCAAGATCCCCCTGATCAGCCGCCGGAAGCATGGAGATCTCCTCCCGCAGGTCATAGCGAGACGGAAGCTTAAGACTCTCCTCCCGCGGATCGTAGCAAGACGGAAGTTCAGAATTCTCCTCCCGCAGGTCATAACGAGGCGAATGCTCGGAAACCTCCTCCTGTAAACCGCCGCGGGGCGGCTCAGTTCCCGAAGACACGTTTTTACCGGCGCACCCGGAAACTAAGAAAACCGCCGCAAGAAGCGCCGCCGCGCGGAAAATTCCTGGCGTCCATGGATTCTCCCCCGCGCCAGAGATCCCAAGCGTCCGGGGCTCCTTCGCACTGCGGGTTTCTAACGTCCGGGGTTCCTCCTCCGCGCCGCGGGCCGGCCGCTTCGTCCATCTCTTTCTCAAATCTCCGCTCACCCCTGTCTGGCGCGGGACGGCGGCTTGGGGCCGGGGAACTGATAAAAATAGGTTTTCATCATTCCATTATAAATTTTCCGGTTCTTCGCCGCTTTGCGTCCAAAGTACCGCTCCATATCCTCATAGGCGGTGATCACATAGGCCGACCAGGAATCCAGGGCCGCAAACTGCTCGCCGAAGGTCCGGTACAGCTCCGGAAGATTCTTCTTTTCCTCCAGCCGTTCTCCATAGGGCGGATTGGTGACGATAAAACCATATTTTTTCGGATGGCTCAGCTCGCTCACCGGCCGCCTTTGAAAATGGATCAGATGATCCACACCGGCCGCCTGGGCATTGGCCCGCGCCGCCCGGATGATCTCGCCGTCGATATCATAGCCCTGGATATCCGTTTCCACTGAAAGATCCAGGCAGTCGTTGGCCTCGTTGACCGCGTCGTACCAGCATCGTTTAGGGATCAGATGGGGCCAGTTCTCGGACAGAAACTCCCGGTTCATTCCCGGCGCCATGTTGGCCGCCATCATGGCCGCCTCAATGGGAAAGGTTCCGCTGCCGCAAAACGGATCCACCAGGATCCGGTCCCGCTTCCAGGGCGTCAGCATCAAAAGAGCCGCCGCCAGCGTCTCCGTGATCGGCGCTTTGCTGGTAAGGGTCCGGTAGCCCCTTTTATGCAGCGACTCTCCCGTCGTGTCGATCCCGACCGTCACCTCATCCTTATTTAAGAATACCCGCAGCGGGAAGCTGGCCCCGTCCTCCGGGAACCAGGTCAATCCATACGCTCCCTTCATCCGCTCCACCATCGCCTTTTTCATGATGGACTGAATATCCGAGGGGCTGAAAAGGCGGCTGCGGATCGAAGAAGCCTTGGCTACCCAGAACTTGGCGTCCTTCGGAAAATACCGCTCCCAGGGAATCGCCTTCGTCCCCTCAAAAAGCTCGTCAAAAGTTTCCGCCCGGAAGCTCCCGGCCTTTAAAAGCACCCGTTCCGTCGTCCGCAGGAATACGTTGGCCCGGCTGATGGCTCCGGCGTCTCCCGAAAATGTAACACGGCCGTCCTCCACCTTCACCACCGGATACCCAAGATCCGTGATCTCCTTTTTCATAACCGACTCCAGCCCGAAATGGCAGGGAACAATAAATTCAAACTGATCCAATTTCTCTTCTCCATTTATCCAAATTTGCCGGACGGCCAATTTGACCCTCCGGCATGTTTTTTGCTTCCTCTCCATTGTAAAGGGACAGGCGGCGGATGTCAAATGCTTCTTCCAGCCATGTGCCGTCATGCGTGCCGCCGTGTGCCGCCCCGGTCACATACTGTTCCTGGTCATGTGACGCCCCCGGTAATAATTTAACCCGCCGGACACAGTAACCGCCCGGTAACCCATCCGCGACAGTTCCCTGGCTGCCATCATGCTCTGGCTCCCATGGGAACAGTAAAGAATCACCAGTCTGTCCATAGGAATCCTGCTCCCCGCCTCCTGCAGTTTGGAAAACGGAAAGTTCACCGCGCCTTCCAGATGACCCGCGGCATATTCCTCCGGCTCCCGCACATCTAAAAGAAGAAAATTCCGTTCCCCCTCCAAAAGCTGCTCCAACCGGCGCATGGAAATCATCTGAAACATAAACGCCTCCAAAAAACGCTTCTTCCTACAGCATATTCCTGTCCACGGGGACAGGTTCCGAAAAAAAAATGCATGCCTGGTCCGCTTTCAGCCTGGCATGCATTTTCTCATACTTTTTTTATAAAGTGTTTCTTATACCGCCGCACTAGCAGCCCCGGTAGCTGTCTCCGTTCTCCCGTTTATTCTGGCCGTCGTTTCCAGACCGGTTCTGGCTGCCGTTTCCGGACTTATTCTGGCTCTTGTTCCCCGCCTTGTTGGAGCTCTTCTCCGGACCGTAGTTTCTGGACTTATCTTCCATATCATAGCTGTTCTTGGACATTTCAAATACCTCCTAAAAGTGATATCCACGTTTTACACTCTTAGTATGGCTGATTTTCATCCCATTATACGGCACGGCAGATTTTTCCAGTACCGCCTTCTATGTTCCGCCGCCACTTTTTATTCCGCTCCTGTTTTTTTATTCCGCTCCCGCTTTTTATTCCGCCCCTACTTTTCTATTCTCCGCCGCCATTTTTCAATCCCGCCTCCGCTTTCAGCCGCTTCAAACAGTGAAAGAACGCCGGAACCAAAAACAGATCCGCGCAGATCCATGCCAGAGGGCTGGCGAAGCAGGCCGGAAGGAAGCCAAAGACCGGCACCAGGAAAAAGCCCACAAACGTCCGCGCGAACATCTCGCAGACGCCCGCTAAGATCGCAAAGCCGCTGAAACCCATGCCCTGGATCGCAAACCGCAGCACGTTCACCAACGTCAGCGGAATATAAAACATGCTGTTTCCGATCAGGAACTGGGAAACCCGGCTGATGATCTCGGTTTCTCCCGGATCCAGGAATAAAAGGGCGATATACTTTCCGCCAAACAGCAGCACAAGAAACGCGGCCAGGGAATAAGCGAAGCCCAAAAGACTGGCCGTCAAGGCTCCCTGCCGCACCCGGTCAAACTTTTCCGCTCCCACGTTCTGCCCGGCCCAAGTCGCCATGGTGCCGCCTAAAGCGTCAAAAGGACAGCAGAAAAACATGCTGACCTTGTTCCCAGTAGAAACCGCCGCCACCGCCATGGAGCCCAGGGAGTTTACCGCCGTCTGCAGCACCACGCTTCCGATGGCCGTAATAGAATACTGGAGTCCCATGGGAACCCCCATGCCGCAGAGAATTTTCATCAGGCCCCAGTCCGGCTTCCGTTCCTCGGCGGACATCCTTAAGATCGGGAAGCGGCGGAACATATAAAAGAAGCATAGAACCGCAGAGACGCCCTGGGAAAACACCGTCGCCAGCGCCGGGCCGTCTACGCCCATCCCAAGGCCCAGGATCGAATAAAAATCCAGCACCACATTTAACACGGAGGACAGGAGAAGGAAATAAACCGGGGTCCGGCTGTCCCCCAGGCTGCGGATAATCCCGGCCAAAAGATTATAGAGATAAGTCACCGGGATCCCCATGAAAATAATAAAAATATAGTCGTAGGCCCCCTGGATAATATCCTCCGGCGTATCCATCCACCGCAGGATATCCATGCAGAGGACGCCCACCAAAACCGTCATGACAACTGAAAAGATAAGCGCCAGCCAGGCGGCGTTGGCCGCAAACCGGCGGAGTCCCCGCCCGTCTCCCGCGCCGAATCTCTGGGCCACCGGGATCGAAAACCCGCTGCACACACCGATGCAGAATCCGTTGATCATGAAATTAATGGAGCTGGTGGAGCCGACGGAGGCCAGCGCCGAGACTCCCAGGCACTTCCCCACCACGATCGTATCTACCATATTATAAAACTGCTGAAACAAATATCCCAAAAGCATGGGAACCGCAAACCCTAAGATCAGTTTTAGGGGCTTCCCTGCCGTCAAGTCCTTTCCCGCGCTGTCCGTCATGATGTCCTCCTTTTGATCCATGGGGATCGTCTCTTGATCCATGGGGGATCGCCTTTCGGCTCCCAGCCATGCTTCGATCCTCTTCTTAACAACTGTGCATTATAAAACGGTTTTTTTCATATGTACAGATGGGAAAAACGGCGAATTTTGACCGTCCTTTTCCTTTACTTTCGTATATTTCCATGATATGATGAAAATGGAGGACAGAAAGGATCTGTCTTCTGCGATGCAGAGTAGAACCATGTGCGTCAAGTGCCTTCCGGACGGGGAGTTGCCGGAGGGACGAAAGGGCGTTTCCCCTGCGGTACATGGATCGCATCCCGCTGCAACAGCAGATAGCCGTTTTATCTCCTGCTGCGGTTTCATTTTCTGCGAAGGAGGTATTTTTATGCGAAATCTGCTGTCTCCCATCACCAAATCCCGTCAAGAACTGAAAAAGGTCAGTACCATCACTGCCTGCGCCATGTTCGGCGCCCTTTCCGTCGTACTCAGCTATTATTCGATCCGGGTCACGCCCAACCTGAAGGTGGGCTTAGGCGCTCTGCCCAACGAGCTGGTGGATTACCTGTTCGGCCCCTTCGTCGGCCCGCTTTTCGGCGGCGCCATGGATATTATTAAATACATGCTGCAGCCGGACGGCGGCTTTATGCCCGGCTTTACCTTCAACGCCATGCTGGCGGCCTTTATTTACGGCATGTTCCTGTACCAAAAGCCCCTTTCACTTAAGCGGATGCTGATCGCCAAGCTGATCGTCGTCGTCCTCTGCAATATCATTCTTGGAACCTGGTGGCTTTCCATGATCAACGGACGGGCATGGATCGCCCTTCTTCCGGCCCGCGCCATTAAAAATCTGATCCAATGGCCGGTGGATTCCATCCTGTTTTTCCTTGTGGCCCGCGCCTTGGAGCAGGCCGGAGCCTTCCGCATCCTTGGGAAAGGAAAACATAAATAAGGGGCCGCAGCGCAGCCCCTTTCGTCTTTCTTTCATTCTTTCAATCGTATTCTCAATCTCCAAGCTCTTAATCGCCAAGCACATTTACAATCCGCGCCGGGTTTCTGTAATTCCAAACCGACGTCCGGATCCCGTTGCGCTCATTGGAAGCATGTACAATCTGACCATCCCCGATATAAATCGCCACATGGTTGACGCGGCCGCCGCTGCTGTAGCAAATCAAATCGCCCGGCCGCATCTCCTCCGCGCTGACCGCCCGGCCGCAGCCCGACTGAGCCGCTGAGGAATGGGGAAGCTCAACTCCCGCTATGCTGCGCATAATGTAGGAAGTAAAACCGGAACAATCCGCGCCGGTATGAGGATCCGAGCCGCCGTACACGTAACGGCCGCCTACAAACTGCAGCGCGTAGTTGACGATCTCCTCCCGCAGCTGCTCG
Source organism: Candidatus Copromonas avistercoris (nom. illeg.) (assembly GCA_018713185.1). Taxonomy (GTDB): domain Bacteria; phylum Bacillota; class Clostridia; order Lachnospirales; family Lachnospiraceae; genus Copromonas; species Copromonas avistercoris. The sequence continues at coordinate 8,214 of DVFQ01000135.1, forward strand.
GACGGATCCACTTCCACCACATTGGCCGTTTCCATCACCGTCGCCGCAGCCTGAACCGTATTTAAATATCCTTCCACGTCTCCGGCTTCGATTTTCATCCAGCCGTCGTCCGCCAGTTCCAGGATCGTATAAGTCTGTCCGTTTTCCGCCTCCCCGACGACCTCCGATTCCGAATGCGGCTCCTCATATAAAGTCGTATTCATATCATCCACCCGGACTAGCATCGTCGTGCTGGTCTGGTATTCCGCCGCCGTATCTGCGTACGCCTGCTTCGGCATCAGCGCAAGCACCGCAAAACAAAAACTCAGAAGGCCAAAAAACCGGATTCCTCTTTTCACCATCAACTCTCCCGTCTCACTTGATTGTTACAATTTTGTCCATATTTATTACAAAATTATTAAGACTTGTTACGGGAAAATTATATTTCTTCCGCGGGTTTTTGTCAACCTTTTGAGGAAAAGTTCATACTCTTTTAATAATTTAGCGGCGAAGCTTTACCGCCTCAGGCTCTTAATAAACCAGTACAAAAACAGGATCAAAAGGATCGGTCCCGCGAACTGAATTAGCAGAGCGAAAATCCCGCTGACGATGCTGAAAACCAGGACGATCAGCAAAATGGCGGCCGCCCCGAACAGAAGCTTCCAGTACCATTTATTCAGATCGATATAGTGGATATTATGGGACTGGAACCACCGCTTTCTGGGATCCTCCTCGTAGGAACCGTAGCCGCCGTCCTTACGGGAACCGCCGCCATAGCCATTCCCATATCCGTCCCGGCCGCCGTCATAGCCGTTTCCATATCCGCTCCGGCCGCTGTCATAGCTGCCGTAGCCGCCATTTCCGTAGCCATCCCGGGACGCGCGGTCCTCATAGGCCCCATAATCCCCGGCCTCCGCGGCCGCGTCGGTGGAATCGATGATCGTCCGGGCAACGATCCTGGGCTCGCCGATCTCTTCTATGATCTCCTCCATCGTCCGGCCTTTGGCCAGCTCCTGGGAGAGATAGGAGGAATAATAATTCAAATTATCCCGCACCACCGAAGCCGGTACCTCTCCCGCCAGGGCCTCCTCCAGGCCGCGCAAAAATTCTTCTCTGCTCATTCCGTTCTCCTGTCTATCAATCCAGTTTCTCTTTTATAATGCCGCCCCGGTACGCGGCCACCAGTTCCTTCAGATCCGCGATCTTTTCCGCCAGCATTTTTCCGGTATCCGTATCCGCCACCATGACCCGCTTCTGCATCTTCTCCACAATGGTCACCTTGGGCGTATTTTCATGGTTCCGGTCGAAGGGCTTATGCTCCGCCAGCGCCAGATGCCTGGAATTGAAAATCAGCGTATAGCCGGCGATTCCCGTCTTGGGCTGGTAGGACTTGGATAAGCCGCCGTCGATAACATAGAGCTTTCCATTACCTTTTATGGGGCTTTCGCCGTCCTTTAGCTTCACCGGCACATGGCCGTTGATAATATGGGAGCCTTCCAGGGGCAGGCCGAATTCCTTCAAGATCTTATCGCAGAATTCTTCCTTTTCACTCAGCTTATAATAAGGATTCATATTCTCCTTGGCCACCGTCTTATCGGCCACGAAGTAGCCCTCGAAGGTCGCCATATTGTCCTTCCCGTAAACCGGAGACTTGGGGCCGCACCACAGATACCACATAAAATCCTGATACCATTCCTTGGAAGCGTCGTCCTCCGGAAGGAAATAGGCCATTTTCACCGCGTCCTCGATATAGTCCAGAAGCCGCTTGCCGGAGTAAATAATGCCGTTTAAATTCAGCTCGTCAAATTCCCCGTTCTCCTTCATGGGAATGCAGCCATGGTACAGGAGATTGGAGTTGCAGCATTTATACATCCCGCCGTGGGAATAGATAAACCGGATATGGCGGTGGAGCGTACTGCTGTGCTTAAAGGACATACAGAGGTTATGAACCAGCTCCTCCTCTTCCTTCGTAAGCTTTAACGGATCCTTGGGATCCACCGTCGGCAGGTCCATATCCAGCATCTTGTAATCCTTGCCGCGGATGGACACCGTCCCCTTCTCGAAATCGATGGCCGTAATGTGGGTCCGCTCATCCATATGGAACTCCGGACGGCGCTTAACAATCTGCCCCTCCACCTTAAACTGGATCACGGCGATGGCCTTGTGCATCTTCGCCGCCAGGCCCGGATCCACGGCGTCATAGATATTCTCATCCAGAATCTTGGGCAAAAACCGGGTACAGGGATCGTCCTTATAAACCCGGGCCGCGAACATGGACAGGGGGCGCAGGTTAATCCCGTAGCCGTCCTCCAAAAGATCGAAGCCGTTGTAGCGGATCGCGATCCGCAGCACGTTGCAGATGCAGGCCAGATTGCCGGTGGCCGCTCCCATCCAGGAAACGTCATGATTCCCCCACTGGATATCCACGTCATGGAACTGCATCAGCTCGTCCATAATAAAATCTGCCCGGGGACCCCGGTCGAAGATATCTCCGATGATATGGAGATTATCGATGGTCAGGTTCTGGATCAGGTAGCAGAGCGCTTTAATAAACTCCGTTCCCATTCCGATCTCGATAATGGAGTGGATGATCTCGTCGTAGTAAACCTTTTTATTTTCGTCATTATAGTCCACATGCAGAAGCTCGTCAATAATATAGGCGAAGTCCGGCGGCATCTTTTTACGCACCTTGGACCGAGTATATTTTGAGGACGCCTCCTTGCAGATCCGAACCAGCCGGTAGATCATCACCTTCTGCCAGTCCTCGTTTAATTTCCCCTCTTTTCGGGCCAGCATCAGATTCTTTTCCGGATAATAGATCAGGTTGGCAAGGGCGATTTCCTCCTCATCCGAAATCACATAGCCGAAGGTTTCCGAAATCTTTTCCCGGATGATTCCCGAAGCGCTTCGCAAAAGATGGATAAACGCCTCGTATTCCCCATGAAGATCGCTGAAAAAGTATTCCGTCCCCTTGGGAAGACCGCGGATCGCCATCAGGTTGATAATTTCGCTAGAAGCCGCCTTCACCGTCGGATATTCCCTGGCTAACAGCTTCAAATACGCCAGATCTCTCATATGTTCCCCTCCCTGGTGCCCGGCATCAGCAGGGATTCCCCATTTTTTCCCTGCTCCGGGAATTGCTTTTCTTTCCATTTTATAGTAACATAATCGTATTTAAATGACAACAAACGAAATGTTATAAGGGGGACTTTTTCATGGATCGAGAGCTTCTCTATGTTTTCGGAACGGGGAACGCCACCGTTACAAACCTCTATAATACCTGCTTCGCCTTAAGGGACAGCGACGAATACTTTATGGTGGACGCCGGAGGCGGAAACCAGATCTTAAAAATCTTAGACAATATGCAGGTGCCGCTGGAACGGATCCATCATCTGTTCGTGACCCATGCCCATACGGACCATATCCTGGGTGTCGTCTGGCTGATCCGCATGATCGCCACAAAAATACGCCGGGACGAATATCCGGGAAACGCCCATATCTACTGCCATGAAGAGCTGGTGGATACCATAAAGACCCTGTGCCGCTTAACGATCCAGGATAAATTTTACCGTCTTTTAGACGACCGGATCCTCTTTGAGCCGGTAAAGGACGGAGAAAAGCGCCATATTTTAAGCTACGACGTCACCTTCTTCGATATCCATTCCACAAAGCTCAAGCAGTTCGGCTTCAGCCTTGTCCTTAATAATGGAAAGAAGCTGACCTTCCTGGGGGACGAGCCCTACAAGCCGGAATGCGAACGCTACGTCCGGGGCGCCGACTGGCTCCTTTCCGAGGCCTTCTGCCTTTACGCGGAACGGGACATCTGGAAGCCCTATGAAAAGCACCACAGCACAGTGAAGGACGCCTGCGAGCTGGCGCAGGCCATGGGCATCCCCAACCTGGTACTCTGGCACACGGAGGACAGCAATGTGGCGGGCCGCGAGCGGCTTTATAAAAGCGAAGGCAAACGCTCCTACAGCGGAAATATCTTCGTCCCCGACGACGAAAGCCTGATCGCGCTGTAAAAACGGCAGCGCGCGGCCAACCCAAATCAAAACAGAATCGGAGTGACAGCATGAACAAACGCGAAATTTCTGAGATCAAAAAACAATTTAAAAAGGACAACAACGCCATTACCCGGATCTGCGGCTGCTACGTGGACGCGGAAAAGCAGATCCGGACAAAACTAAAAGAGGCGTTCTTTGCCCTTTCGGAAGAAGAGATCTTTAAATATTATGAGATCTTTAAAAAGACGCTGTCCGGCAGCCTAGGGAAAAACCTCCACAACCTAGAATATTCCATCCACGATGAAGGACCGGAAAGCGCCCACGCACTTTTAATGAAGCTGCGGGAAGAAAAGCTGGCGGACGACGAAACCGTTGACGCCTTTTTTGAAAAGGTCATCGAAACGTATGACCATGGGGAAAATTATTATATTATCCTGATCCACAGCGCCTACGATATTCCGGGAAAGGCGGCGGACGGCGAAGAGCTGTTTGACGCCTCCGAGGAAGTTTATCAGCATCTCCTCTGCTGCATCTGTCCCGTCAAGCTTTCTGAACCGGGACTTTCCTATAATGAGATGACAAACGCCATCGAAGAGCGGCCAAGAGACTGGTGGGTACAGGCCCCCATGACCGGCTTCCTGTTCCCGGCCTTCAATGACCGCGGCACTGACATCCACGGCCTTCTGTACTATTCCAAAAACCCGGAAGCGCTCCATGGCGAATTTATCGAGGCCTGCCTGGGCGCGCCCACTCCCGTTTCCTTTAAAGCTCAAAAGGAGGCCTTCCAGGAAATCCTCACCGGCACCTTGGGGGAGGAGTGTGAATACGAGATCGTCCGCCAGATCCATGAAAACCTGACCGAAATGGCGGAGGAGCATAAAGAAGATACCGAACCATTGACCCTGGGAAAATCCCAGGTGCGGGAGCTTTTGGAAAAAAGCGGCGTCGAGCCGGAGCGGATGGAACGCTTCGATCAGGTCTATGAAGAGACCGCCGGAGAAAATACCGCGATCCTGGTTCCCGCCATCGCCGGAACCGGCAAATTCGCAGTCAAAACCCCCGATGTGGACATCCGGGTCAATCCCGACCGGCTGGATCTAGTGGAAACCCGGCTGGTCGAAGGAAGAAAATGCCTGGTGATCGCCGTAGAAGACAACATCGAAGTCAACGGCGTCCCCGTAACAATTTGGGCGGACAAGAATGGCCATTAGGCCTTCTGTCCGCCCTCTTTTATTCGTTCTGTCGAATAATTCTTGTCCCGCTAAGTTTCTTTCTTATCGAATTTTAGTTTTTCGTTTCTTTATTCTAAGCGTTCTCATGTCAATTTGCTGTGCCGAGGCCTTCTGCGCGCTCCAGCCCGCCGGCGGCGCCCTCATCCGGCACTACCTCCATCACATCCTCCACCGGACAATTTAAGATCGTGCATAATACCTCGATGGTATGGGTTGAAACATACATATTTTTCTTAAGCCGGCTGATCTGCCCGGTGCTTAATCCATAATGCTTGATCAGGCGATACTGGCTGATATTCTTCTGTTTCATCGTCTCCCATAATCTTGTGTACCTTACCATAATGGTTCCCCCTCACATTACATGATGATATTGTCTCACACCACCATTAAACACGCATTATCCGATTTTGTATATTGTCCATTTTTATATATTGTTCATATATTAACAACATTTAAAAAATAGCTCAGATTATATCGATATTTTTCGACGTTTTATCACCTTTAAACGACAAATTCCGTTTAATTTTAGTAAAATACACCCGTTTTGCATTTCTCTTTCGGCCATCCTCAAGTAGAACAAATACATTAACTTCATCTCTGACTGGGGGGATGCCCGTGATAATATTAAAACATTACCGCATCGTAAACCGAAACGGCATTTTCTATGTCATTTCCAAAAAACCCCACCGCTGTCCCTGCTGTCAGGGCCCGTTAAAAGTACGCGACAGCAGGCCCCGCCAGCTGATCCTTTCCGACGAAACCATGACCTTCCAGCTGCGCAGGCTGAAATGCCAAAACTGCGGAGCGCTTCACCTTGAAATCCCCGATCTGATTCTTCCGCACAAGCACTATTCCAGAGAAGTCATTGAAAACGCCCTCCACGGAAACCTCCTCAGCTGTCCCGCGGAAAACTCCACCATCTACCGATGGAGCAAGGAGTTGAAAGATCTGGAAGCAGAAACCTGGGACGAGCAGGAAATGCCGCCCCAAAAGGAAGAATGACCCGCCGCGCTAAAAATGCTCCAGCCGGTTTTTCGGATATCCGGCAAAAGCCGCAATCCGAAAGCCGTCTGGAGCATCTATTATCAAAATCAAGCCGTATGTACTATTCCTCCTCAGAAGGATCAAACACGATCTCGATCACATCCTCAACGCCGCACTCTAAGATCTTGCACAGCATTTCCAGCGTATGCGTCGAAACGTACCGGTTCTTGCGAAGACGGCCGAGTTGTCCGGCGCTGATCTTATAATGGTTGATAAGCCGGTATTGACTGACATTTTTCCGCTTCATTGTTTCCCATAATCTGTCGTATTTTACCATATCTGCCATTCCTCCTTATGTCTATTAAAAGCGGATTGTCCGTTTTTGTCCATTATCCACAACTGGATATTTCCAATATCCGCTCCCAAACGCGAATGACAGTCAAAACGAAACCTCCATTCTTTATTTCTTACCAGTTCCCCGGCGGTACTTCCAAACCCCATGCAGCGCATAGCTTACAAAACAAAGGAGCGACTGCCCCCATCCAAACCCCATATACCGATATACACGGAACGTCATACCGGCGGATTTGAGCTTACTCCCTGATTTACCCTTTCCGCTGAGCCTGTATTTTAGCAGCGGCTCGTTCACCCCGCAGGCACAGCCATATTTTTTCAAAAGACGCAGCCATGCGATATAATCCTCATGGCTGTCTTCATGTTCCATCGGAAACTCCAGCGCAGCTTCCCGACGCAGCACTGTAGAGGAGCAGTTGATGCAGTTGTGGGAGAGCAGCCGCCGGTAGGTGATCACTTCCGGAACCGGGATCACCCGGCCCATGGAAACGCCGTTTTCATCCATCAGCTCTCTTCCCGTACAGCAAAGCACCATGCCCGTCTCTTCCAGGCGCTCCAGCTGCTTTTTCAGCTTCCCTTCCGCCCACCAGTCGTCGGCGTCCAAAAACGCCACATAGGTTCCCTTGGCAAGCTTCACGCCCCGGTTCCTCGACCCGCCCGCTCCCAGGTTCTTCTCGTTAACGAGATACCGGACCGCCGGATTTTCCCGGTAGCGCTCCATGACCCGCTCCGTGTTGTCGGTCGAGCAGTCGTTGATCACCAGAATCTCCAGGGGAACCTGCTGCGCCAGGGCGGAATCCACCGCCTGGGAAAGAAACCGTTCCCCGTTATAGACTGGAATAATAACGGAAACAACCGGCTCCGGTGTTCTCCCGTCCGTTTTTTTCCTTTCCCGCTCTTCCTGCCTGCCTTGTCTGTTTCTACCAGCTGCCGGCATATTGCTTTTCCCATCCCTTCTGTCTCCGGAATGTCTTTTGCTTTCTGTCGTACGTTTTCTGTCGCACGTTTTGCGTGACTGCATCCAATATATCAAATTTTTTAAGAACATGCAATCATGGAATGGGAAAATATTCCAAAATCATGCTATCTTCCGTTCAAAAGCAATACGCCAAAGTTCAAATATAAGGCAAACGCCGTCCATAACAGATAAGGCGCCTGCATCCAGGCCGCCTTCCGGTCGGTTTTCCCAAACTCCAAAGCCATCCTGAGGATCAGCCCCCAAAGGACCGCCAGCCAGATCAGCGCGAAGCCGTACCAGCGCAGATTAAAAAATACCGGACTCCAGCAGAAATTGAAGCCCAGCTGCAGCCAAAATAGCCGCAGTCCCCGGCTCCGCTCTCTGGAATCCGCTCCCAGATAAACCCTGGCCGCCCCGATTCCCATCAAGCCATAGAGAACCGTCCAAGCAATGGGAAATACAACACTCGGCGGCGAAAGGGGCGGCTTTAAAACCGCCGCCTTATAAAACTCCATGCCACTTCTGGAAAGCCAGCCCGACAAGGCTCCCGCCGCCTCCGATGCCGCGATCCAAGCCGCATACGCCTTCCATGGGGCCAGTCTCTCGGTTTGCGCGATTTCTTTATTTTCTTTATTCGGCTCCACTCTTCCGCCTTGTGCGGTTCCCGCATTCTGGTCTATCCATACTTTTGATTTTGACATTTCTCCAATCCTCTCTTCCGCTGCCATTTAGGATATGCAGAAGAGCAGCGGTTTATTCGTTCTGCAGAAAGCGACGGAAAAGGCAGCGGCTTATTCGTTCTGCAGAAGGCGACGGAGAAGGCAGCGGCTTATTGATTCTGCAGACCATGGTTTATTGGTTCGCCCTTGCCTTCACCGGGCAAAACCATTATAATAAAACCAATCTCAAAAGTTTCATAGAAAATCGAGGAAGGCGGAAAACGTGAAGGAAGCAAGGCATTCGCAGAAAGCAGAAAATACAAATATGGAACATCCAATCACGAATGATCCGGCTATGCGCGGCGATCCTGTGCAAAGCACAGACATCCGCCAGTCCCACTCCGCCTGTCTCGCGGCCATAAGGCAGTCCCGTCTTCCAAAGCGATACAAGGAAAAGCTGATTTTCGATCTGGAAACGATCTTTCAAATATCTGTCCCCGGAATCAGCCGCATCGTCCTGTTCGGCAGCTGCGCGAGAAATGAGCTGCGGGCCGGGAGCGATCTGGATCTTTTAATCCTGACCCTAAGGCCAGTGCCGCGAGAACTGCGGGGCGAGCTGTGCGGAACATTGGCGGAAGAGAAAAATGGAATCGCAACCGATCTGGTTTTTTATACAGAAGAAGAATTTGGACGGTCCGACTGCCGTCTGGTCCAAGAAATCAGAATAGATGGGAGGATCCTGTGGGAATCGCCTGCGGAACCCTCCCTTGGAGGCTGAATATGCATAGACTAAATTCTTATTTCGGCATGGCAGAAAACGATTATCTTTACGCCAAGGGCGGCATGGAAACCTGCAGGCGGCTGGGAAATTACAACGGAGTCGCTTCCGGCTGCGCCCAGGCGGCGGAAAAATATTTGAAAGCATTGGCGGAACGCTGCCTGGTGGATGATCCGGAGGCGGTTACGCTTTTAAAGACCCATAACCTCCGCTCTCTCGTCAACAAGCTGAAAGAGCAGATCCCCGGAATCCCCTTAGACTCCCGGGACTGCAAATGGCTGGGGGATTTTTATTTCGACGCCCGCTATCCCGGCGACAACTTCGTCACAGTCAACGAAGAAGACGCCCTGGAATGCCTGCGCATCACCGAGCACATCCGTGAGACCGTAAAAGAGGAAATAGAGGCGTTTGAAAATCTTCTCAAGGAAGATGCCTTGGAAGGGTTTAAAAGGCTGTAAAAAGGCGTTTAGAGGCTCTGAAGGGCATATTCTGCAGGGCTGAGGTGTATTCCCGCAAGAGCCCTACAGAAAGTTTATGCCAGCCGCTCTTTTAACGCCTTTTTAAGCTCCAGGAACAAGCCGACATACCGTTCTTTCGTCTCCCGGACAATGTCCAGCGCGATCGCCTGGTTATAAGAGTGGGCCACGTTGTTACGAGAAACCAAAGCCGCAAGCCAGGCATCCTCGTCTGTAATAATGCCAAACTCATAAACAGACTTAATAATCATTTTAGGCGAACCGGTTTCTGCTTCTCTTACACCCTCCGAGACCATAACCTCTTTCATAGCCTTCCACGCCTGTTCAAAGCAGATCTCATACAGAGCCACCAGCCCGCTTAATATTACGTTATTATAGGGCTCGGCATACTGGTAAATATCCTGCAGATTCTCCAGCGCCTTGCAAAAATTCTCATATTTTTTCATAAACCACAATCCCCTCCTTCCAAATTTGATCCAATAATTCCTCTTGAACCGGCCCATTCAGATTGACCATATCAAATTTCAGAAGCGTATCCGCAGCTTCCTCTATATCCAATGCGAATCGAGGAAAATCTCCGCCCGATACAGCTAAATCAATATCGCTTGCCGCACGCCAGTCTCCCCGCGCACGCGATCCAAACAGGATCAGCTTTTCCACCCGATATTTCCTTGCCAAAGAAAGGATCTGACAATACAGCTCTTTTTTTATCCCCGATGCTTCCAGCAAAGCTTCTGTCTGTATGTTTGCCTGTAATTTCATGCAGCGGACTCCTTTCCGATCGATGCGGCGGTATTCCATATTATGATCTGCTATATTTTCATCTGCCGCATTACGATCTTGCCTATCCCAATTATGCCAAAATCGGGAGGATTTCGCAATGAAAATATCCATTTACAGCGCCTTAAGCTCCCGGTACTTTCTCTTTACCGTATTATAAACAATCTGCTCCTGCTCATTTTCCGGCACATACCCAGAAAGAATCTTTTCCAAAAGAACCAGCGCCCGTTTGTTGTCCCCGCATCCGGAATACACGCAGGCGCAGTTCATAAGATTATACACAGCGTCCGTTCTGTCCGCCAGCGCTCCCGCGTTATACAAAGAAGCGTACGCCTGCTCTGTAACCAAAGCCGCCTGTATCGCCTCCGAAGCATAGTCCTCCACCGTTTGAACCGAACCGCCCGCATTCTTTAAAATCCGAAGCGGAAGCCGCGCGGTCTTATACGCGATCATATTCCGCAGCAAAGCCGCCATCGTCATCAGATCCAGCCGCAGAAAATCAAAATGCCCATACCCCGCCTGAGATACCAGGATTAAACTATTAATAAACCAATCCAAGGTATGAATCGCTACTTTCAGTTCCGCGCAGGATACCTCATTCATACTTTTCAGCAGACTGCGGTGGAGCGTCTGTGCAAGCCGCCAATATATGTGAATATAAATTTCCTGCTCGTGGGGATCCAAAAGTTCCCGGAACGTCTTTCCCTGTTTCGCAAGAAGAGTTTCCGCCATGTCACAGGCGTCCAAAAACAAGGCTTCCGACCGGGCGTCTCTGCCGACGGAGCGAAAACACATCCCTATCATAAAATAATTACTCATCTTTGAAAAGGACGGAGCCTCCATTTCGATGCTTTTCAGCAGCAGTTCCGCGTGTTTTAATGTCTTTTCCGGATCAAGATTGCGGAACATTCCCAGATAATTATGGATCAGGGCGTTCTTAAGCGAATCACATTTCTTTCTATATTCTTTAAAATCCTGCTGCCCAAGAACAGCCATCGCCTTATCAAAATAGACCTGCGCATGCTCCGTATCTGCTAACTTTGCAAAAAAGTTACACTAAAGGTCTTCTGACGCTCCTCACACATCGAGAAACGTCAGAAGCTCCTGCATACTTTTACC
>DVFQ01000136.1 GCA_018713185.1 Candidatus Copromonas avistercoris (nom. illeg.)
CGGAACAGCTTACCAGAATCTCCCCGGGAGCTTCCTTCAGCCTTCAGCTCAGGAGTGATCTTCCCTCTGCGGAAAGCACCGGGCTTCCATCGTCCCCGGCTCGCTTTAGCCTCCACTGGCAGAGCTACTGTCTCCGTCCTCGCTTTTTTCTATTGCACCAAGGATAATTATAGAGGGAACCCAAGGAAAAGTCAAGATTTTTCTATATGCTCCGCTTTCTTCAGTGCTTTCTTCGGCTCTTTCTTCGGCTCCGGATTTTTGTTGAAATTCCCCCCGTTTTTCAATATAATATCCATAGATATATTTCAATGTCATTCTCCAAGAAAGGCAGGCCGTACAAATGAATAAAAAGAAATTTTTATCCAAGAGTTCCATCGCGGGCGCGATCCTGCTGGCCGCAGCCGCCATCGGTTTCGTATCCTTAAACAGAGAACCAGCCGGGCCCGGAAACGAAGGAGCCCCGGTGATCGCACAGGAGGCCGAAGCGCCAAAACCAGCGCACCGGCCAGGAGAAAAATAACCATGAGCAATCCAATCCAAATCAGAAATACGATCATAGGGACCGGCCGTCCCAAAATCTGTATCCCATTGGTGGATAAAACCCTTGAGGGCTTAGAGCGATCCGCCGCGGCTCTCCGCGCCTTTCCCTGCGATCTGGTGGAATGGCGGGCCGACTTTTTTAAAAAAGAAGCGGATCCCGTCTGCCGGAAGGAAGCCCTTTCCCTCCTGCGGGAATTGCTCCCCGGCACACCGCTTCTTTTTACGATCCGCACAAAGGAAGAAGGCGGAATGTATCAAAAAGACCGGGCGGAATATGTCCGCGCGATCCTTGATGTGATCCAAACCGGCCTGGCGGATCTGGTGGACGCAGAGCTTTCCTGCGGGGAGGACAGAATGAAAGAAATCCTCCAGGCGGCCCACGAAAAGAAGCTTTTTGTCGTCGGCTCACGCCACAATTTTGTATCCACTCCGCCGAAGGAGGAGCTGGTCGGTACGATGCGCCGGATGCAGACGCTGGGCTGCGATCTGGTCAAATACGCGGTCATGCCCAGGTGCGAACGGGACGTCCTGACGTTATTGGACGCTTCCCTGACTATGAAAGAACAGTATCCGGATACTCCGGTGATCACAATGTCCATGGGACGCTTAGGCGCGGTCAGCCGGATCTGCGGAGAGCTTTCCGGCTCCGCCGTCACCTTTGGAAGCGCCGGCGCTTCCTCGGCTCCCGGCCAGCTTCCGGCGGACCGGCTGGCGGAAATTTTAAACTGCCTGTCTCTTTAACGCCCGCTTCCCGCCTGCTGCGCCGCATTTTAACCTGGCACGCCGCATTTCAAAACTTTGCGGCTTCGTTGCCGCGTCTTGTTATTTCCTTAACAAGGCATTTGCCTTTTCTTTTCCAAACTGATATAATAGCCTTTAAATTAAAGCGTTGGCGAATTTCCACAGGTTTTCCGCCGGCGCTTTTCAATACGATGCAAAAGCAGCAAGGAGAACGATTATTATGAGCCAAAGAAACCTCACCCTGCTGACGGATCTGTATGAGCTTACCATGATGCAGGGCTATTTTCATGCTGAAAATGCCAACGAGACCGTGATCTTCGACGCATTCTTCCGCACCAATCCCGACGGAAACGGGTTTTCCATCGCCGCCGGTCTGGAGCAGGTGATCGACTACGTGAAAAACCTCCATTTTGACCAGGAGGATATCAACTATCTGCGTACCGTCGGACTTTTTACTGAGGATTTTCTGGAGTATCTGAAAACCTTCCGTTTTACGGGAGATATTTACGCCGTTCCGGAAGGAACGATCGTCTTCCCCAGAGAGCCGTTAATTAAGGTCATCGCCCCGATCATGCAGGCCCAGCTGGTGGAGACCGCGATCTTAAATATCATCAACCATCAAAGCCTGATTGCCACGAAGGCGTCCCGTATCGTCCATGCCGCACGAAACGACGGCGTCATGGAATTCGGACTCCGCCGGGCCCAGGGGCCGGACGCGGGTATTTACGGTGCGAGAGCGGCTATGATCGCCGGGTGCATCGGAACCTCCAACGTCCTCTGCGGACAGATGTTTAACGTACCGGTGAAAGGAACCCACGCCCACAGCTGGATCATGAGCTTCCCCGATGAGCTGACCGCGTTCCGTACCTACGCGAAGCTTTACCCCTCCGCCTGCATCCTGCTGGTGGATACCTACGACACTTTGAAATCCGGCGTTCCCCACGCGATCCAGGTCTTTAAGGAAATGCGGGAAGCCGGCATTCCGCTGACCTTCTACGGAATCCGTTTAGACAGCGGCGACCTGGCCTATCTGTCCAAGGAAGCGAAAAAAATGCTGGATGCGGAAGGCTTTACAGACGCGGTGATCTCCGCCTCCAACGATCTGGACGAGCACCTGATTTCCAGCCTGAAGGATCAGGGCGCCACCATCAATTCCTGGGGCGTCGGCACCAATCTGATCACCTCCAAGGATTGTCCTTCCTTCGGCGGCGTTTATAAGCTGGCGGCTATTCTGGACCGGGATACGGGAAAGTTTATTCCTAAGATCAAGCTTTCAGAAAACGAAGAAAAGATCACCAATCCCGGCAATAAGACCATCTACCGGATCTACAGCCGGGAGAGCCATAAGGTCATTGCCGACTTGATCTGCCTGGTGGACGAGCATTACGACGAGACAAATTCTCTCCTGCTCTTCGATCCGGTCGCCACCTGGAAGAAAACCCTGCTGGCTCCCGGAACCTATACCATGCGGGAGCTCCTGATCCCTATCTTTAAAGACGGCGTATGCGTTTACGAGTCTCCAAAGGTAATGGAGATCCGGGAATACTGCCAGAAAGAAAAGGAAACCCTGTGGGAAGAGACGAAACGTCTTGTGAATCCCCATGAGGTTCATGTGGATCTGTCCAACGAGCTGTGGCACATGAAGCAGCAGCTTTTAGATGATTATCATTTTGAATAAGCAGCAGTTTCTGGATAATTATCATTTTTAAAAAACCGAAACTGCGAAAAAACGGCCGGCGCCAATGCCGGCCGAATCCAGGTTTAAAACATTTTTTGCAGCAAAACAAAAGGAGGAACGGATATGAGCGCTTCTGACATCGCTCCATCGGTAGATGTGGATCTTTCTGAAATAAAAAAACAGGCGGCCCAGGCGGCCGAAGAATTGATTGACGCGGCTGGAATGAAGCCGGGACAGATTCTGGTTGTCGGCTGTTCCTCCAGCGAGATCGCCGCCCACAAAATCGGCTGCTATTCCAGCGCCGAAGTAGGACAGGCCGTTTTTGACGCCTTAAGGTACGTCTGCCAAAAACACAGCCTCTATCTTGCGGCTCAATGCTGCGAGCATTTAAACCGGGCCGTCATTCTGGAAGAAGACGCCGCCATACGCTACCATCTGGAAATGGTAAACGTGATCCCTAGGCTTAAGGCCGGAGGCTCCTTTGCCACCGCCGCCTGGAATGGGATGGAGCATCCCTGCGCCGTAGAATCAATCAAGGCCCATGCCGGGATCGATATCGGCGATACCCTGATCGGGATGCATTTAAGGCCGGTTGCCGTTCCCGTTCGGACCAGTATTAGGGAAATTGGTTCCGCCCACGTCGTCTGCGCCCGGACCAGACTAAAATACATCGGCGGAGAAAGGGCCTCCTATCAAAGAGGCGTCTGACCGCCGATGTGCTCGTTCGATTCCCTTATTCCTCGATCATGATCTGAAGGATTTCTTCGTTGGTCGCCTTCATTCCGTCTCTTGCCAGACGGCCCACGTTCTGCAGGGTCTTCTCAATTCCCTTGCCGACGATCCCGTCCCCGGCGACAAACTGCTGGCCGTTCTTATACATATAGTAGCCCAGGATTCCGGCATCCACCGACTCGGCAATCTTCGCCGCGCAGGAAGCTTTCGCTCCGTCGCAGATCATTCCGGAGGTAATGGCGACGGCATTGCATACCGTATGGATCACCGTCTCGAAATCGGCTCCGTTCAAGTAGGCGATCCCGGCGCCTGCGCCCGCTCCGGCGCTGACGGCTCCGCAGTAAGCGGACAGACGTCCGATGGGCGTCTTCTGGTGGATCGTCGTCAGATCCGAAAGAGCCAGCGCCCGGTACAGCTTGTCCTCATCCACTCCCAGCTCCTTCGCGTACACGATAACCGGAACAGAGGACGTGATCCCCTGGTTTCCGCTTCCGGAATTGATAATAACCGGCAGCTCGCAGCCGTTCATTCTCGCGTCGGATCCGGCCGCCGCGTAAGCTCTCGCCCGAGTGCGGACGTCGTCCCCGTTCATCGCCAGGAGAACCTTTCCGATATTGGCGCCGTACTCGTTCTTCATTCCCTCTTCCGCGATCGCCATATTACATTCCATCTGCCGCTTTAAGACCGGCTTCACATCCTCAACGTCAACAGTGTTGACGAAATCCCAGATGCTCTCCATATTTAACAGGGTGCGGTCCGTAAGGCCCTCTTCCCCTTCTCCGTCCACCGGAATATCCTTTAACACCTGGCCGTTTTTCTCGATATGCACGATATTGGTATGGTAGTTCACGATCCGGACCATGGAAGAATCCTCCCCCTTAAAGAGGCGCACCACGATCTCAAATACCAGGCCGTTGTCCACATGCTCCACGGAAATCGGCGTCTCCGCCAAAAACTTTTTCATTTCCGCGATCTGCTCCTTCGATACGGAAGCGATCACCTCCAGCTCCTTATCCGGATCCCCCGCGACGATCCCGGCCGCCGCCGCTGCCGGAATGCCCTTTAAATGATCCGTATTGGGCACGATCACCGACTTTACATTTTTAATAATGCTTCCGCTGGCGCCGATGGCTACCCGCTCCGGCAGACATCCCAGAACCTTTCTCGCCACTGCCGCCGCATAGGCGAGGGCAATCGGCTCCGTACATCCCATCGCCGGCTTTAATTCCTCCTCAAGAATCTTAATATACGCTCCGTACCTTACATCTGTCTTTTCCATCTTCCGTCTCCTTTCCCCTTATTTAGACATCTTTGGATCCAACTGGACTTCATTTTTCCTTTTTTGACCTGTTCTGACCTTGTTTTTTCCTATTTTTTAGCTTATCATAAGACTATCCAAAAGTAAAATTTAATGTTTTAAACATATTGATAAAAATATTTAAAGGAGAATCACATGGAACTTCGGGAAATCCGCACCTTTATCCAGGTGGCCCAAAGAAAAAGCTTTTCCAGAGCCGCCGAGGCCCTTGGCTATTCCCAGGCCGCCGTAACGATCCAGATCAAGCAGCTGGAAAACGAGCTGGGGATCCACCTCTTTGACCGGATCGGGAAACAGACCATCCTGACCCATCAGGGAGAGCGCTTCTACCGCCACGCCGTTTCTATTATGAAGGAGGTTTCCCGCGCCGCCTCTTCCGTCGCGGAGCCCAAGGAATTATCCGGCGTTTTAAGCATCGGCACCATCGAATCCATCTGCGCCTCCATTTTCCCGGATCTGATCCGCCGGTTTCATGAGCGCTGGCCAAAGGTTAAAATTTCCATCGACCTGGATTCCCCCGACGTTCTCATGGACCGTCTGGATAAAAACTCCATCGACCTGGTTTATCTTTTGGACCAGAAAATCTATGATATCCGGTGGGAAAAGGTCATGGAGGAAGAAGAGGACATCGTTTTTGTCTGTTCCGCGGCCCATCCTTTTGCCAAAAAGTCCTCCTTAAAGCTATCGGAGCTGCTTTCCGAGCCCTTCCTTTTAACCGAAAAAAACGCCAGCTACCGGTTTGTTTTAGACCGGTATCTGGCGGCTTTGGGATGCTCCATCGAACCCTTTCTTGAAATTGGAAATACGGAATTTATTATCCGTCTTTTGAAAGAAAATCACGGCCTTTCGTTTTTGCCCCGCTTTGCCGTTGAAAACGAGCTGACGGCGGGAACACTTTCCATTCTCCCGGTGGAAGACTTCCATATGAAAATCTTCCGTCAGCTTTTCTACCATCGGGACAAATGGGTCACCAGGGAAATGGAAGCCTTTATTTCCCTGGCAAAGGAGACCGGCGCACCAGTCTGCCTGCCGCGCAGACCGTAAGAAACACGAAAAGGATCAGCCCTCCGCTGACGCAGATGGTAAGACCATAGCTGCCGGTCCAGTCATAAAAGCTGCCGAACCACGTATTGAACGGGGAGGCGATCAGCGTTCCAACCATGGATACGCAGGAAAAGGCCGGGCCATAAGCGTCCCCCTTCCAGAACAGGCGGCAGAAAAGCGGCAGAAGAACCGTAGAGAGTGGCATCGTGATCCCATAAATACAAGCCCCCGTCATGATCACCGCGGGCGCGTCAAAAAGCAGGAGTACATGACCGGCAAGCGCCGCTAAGGACGCGCCGGCAAGCACCAGGATCACGCCGAAGGAATCGCAGAGCCTTCCTAAGAAAAACTTGCTGAACATGTTTCCAAACAGCGCCAAGGAGGTGAGCATGGCGGCCGCGGAAAGCGCCATTCCGGCCTCGATGCCGCGGCTGGGCAGGAAGCTGTTCAAATACGCTCCCGCGCAGCTGCAGCCGTAGATCAAAACTCCCATGTAAAACGCCGGCTGAGAAAGCAGCCTTCCGCCCTTTTGAGATCCGTTCATGCTTTGACTCGTCTCAGACTTCCTGCCTGATTCTTCCGTTTTCTTTGTTTCCTTTGTTTTTTCCTTTTTCCCGGTTTCCTCCCTGCTCTCCGCATTTTCCGGTTTTGCTTCCTTTGCGCCGTAGGCCAAAAGCCCCATATCCTCCGGCCGGTACCGCAGAAGGAACACCGCCACCGGAACGATCAGCCCGGCGGATAAAAGCCCTTGGATCACGTAACCGGCTCTCCATCCCACAGCCGGGATCACAAATCCCAGCCCGGCACTTCCCAGCATTCCCATAAACCCGGAAAAAACCGCGGCAATGCCCACAACCGTTCCCGTCCTTTCCTGGAACCAGTTGCCAAGAAGGATCGGCGCCGGAAGCGTACACAAAAAGGACGACGCGAAACCTTGAAGGATTCCGGCGGCATACCACTGCCACAGCTCTGAAGAAAGGCCCATGGCCGCCGTGCTTCCACCGAACAAAAGGGCGGCAATGCCGATCACCGCGCGGACGTCCGCCCGCAGAAGCAGCCAGGCTACAAACGGCATCGCAGCCGCCGAGCTTAAGGCATAGAGCGTCCGGTAAAACGTAAGCTGGCCCATCTCAAATCCCAGATCCTCGCAGACAGGGCTGAAAAAGACCCCCGCGCAATTATTCACCAGTCCTAGGCTGGCTCCCTGCAGGATGCAGCAGCCCGCCAGGATGATCCACGCGTAGTGGAATTTTTGTTTTGTTTCCATCGGATTTTCCTTCCCCTCGATCGGCCCGGTTTCCCGCGGCTCCCTTTATGCCTCGCTTCTCTTTTTCTGCGCCTCTTTCTTCGCCCGTTCCCGTCCTTTGTTGATCTGGCTGGAAAGCAGCTTATCTAAATAAATGGACTTAAACTGCTTGCTGGCCAGCGCCTGCTTTAACGGCGGCAGATCCAGGATCACGGAAAACAGAGCCGCCATGGCCCGGTGATTGGCAAATGCCTCGTCGTCAAACACCAGATTCTGCAGGGTGCCCTTCTCGATGGCCTGCAGGATAAACCGGTGGGTGCTGTTGACCGGCGTGATGATCTGAACCGGCCGCTTTTCCAACACGATCGCTTTCGTCGGGCAGTTTCTCGCGCAGACGCCGCAGCCAAGACAGATTTCCCGGTTTAGGACCGGATGCTTCTTATGGGTCGTCTCATCCTCCTCCATGGTAATCGCCAGCACCGGACATACCTTCGCGCACTTTCCGCAGCCAACGCAGGTCTGCAAGCAGGATTCCTTGCCGATATTGGGGATATAGTTGGTGGTTTCCACCGGATTCATGGGCGCGAACCGGCGCGCCGCCTGCAGCGCCTCGCAGCAGCAGCCGCAGCAGTTGCAGATAAACGCCGGATTCTCCCGCACATTTTCCCCGATCTGCACCAAATTGGCCTCGTAGGAGCGCTCCAAAACCTCCATGGCCTCCTCTTTGGAGATCAGCCGGGCATGGTTTCCGTGCTCCGCCAGGGAGCGGGCCACATTGCCGAAGGTCATGCACACATCCCAGGGCGCATTGATCTCGCAGGGATGTCCCGCGTGATACGCCTTATGGCGGCAGTAGCAAAGACCCAGGCCGATGTATTCCGCCTCATCCACAATATGGCTGGCCCGTTCATAATCCAAAATATGGTTCATATGGGCGTTGGTCAGCACCGGCTCCTGGACAAACACCCGGCCCAGCTTGGTTTCCGTGGCATAAAACAGATCCTTTACAAAATCTTCCTCCACGTTCATGTACTGATAATAAAGCTCGCTCAGATATTTCTGGTCGATGTCGCCCCGAGTCCTCATAAGGGCAAATTCGATAAAACCGGCCATGGGCGGCGGCATCACGAATTTCCGAACCCCGTTGTATTCAGAATCCACTAACAGCGCCTTCTCGCAGAGATGGTCCAGAACCTTTTCCGCTTTCGCTTCCGACGTATTCCAGATCCTGGCCGCCCGCTTAATGGTAAAGGGGCGTACCGGAAGCATGGAAACGGCCCGGGCTTCCTTTTCTGTAAACAAAACCTGCAGGATCTTATAGAAGGTTTCGGAAGCCGGAGCCCCCTGCGTAAACCAGTTGATCCGTTCCTCCAGGCTCTTATATGCGTCTTTTGTCGTTATATGTCCCAATTTCCCATTCCTTTCCGCCTAAAATTCCCGGCTGTTTTTTCTGTCTGCGCTCCGCCAAACGCTTTCCTTTTTCTCTGCCTTATTCCTGTCCGGCCTCTCCGGTCTGGCTCTTCCTCTCATGCAGCAGCCTTCCGGCGCACTTGGACGGATCCACCCGCCACATACAGGTGGGGCAATACAGGCAGCGTCCCGGATCCCGGCCCGCCTTTACATCGTTGGCCCAATTATAATTTACCAGGATCCCCCGGCCGATATTGACCATCTCAACGCCGGTATCGGAAAGGACCGCTTCCGCCTGCTCCCCGGTCTGGATTCCATAAACGGCAAATACCGGAACGGAAACGGCCTCCTTGATCCGCTTGGCGCCGTAAACGGCCTCGGCAAACGGATATCCCTCCGGCTTTTCCCGGTGATCCTCAAATTCAAAGCCATAGGAAACATTGATAAAGTCGATTCCATGGGCTTCCAGCCATTTCGCGTGAGCAATCCCATCGGAAATCTCCGGCTCGAAAGCGCCCAGACGGATTCCCACGATAAAACTCTCCGGCGTGATTCTCCGGATCCCCTCCAGGATATTTTTTACGATCCGCATGGGATCCGTCCCATATTCATCCGTCCGGCGGTTTACCCTCCGGTTCAAAAACTGGCTAATCAGATAGCTGTGGCAGCCGTGGAGCTCTACGCCGTCATAGCCCGCCTCATAGGCCCGTCTGGCCGCCTGGATGAATTCCTCTTCGATGGTATGGATCTCGGAAACAGAAAGCTCCCGGCCATGCTTTTCAATCCCCTTATGAACGCAGGTATATTCGCTGGGACAGACCCGATCCTCCGGCGCCGCGATCACGCCCGCATGATGGATCTGGACCAGGATCGGAACGCCCTCCCCATGAACCGCTTCCACAATCTTTTTTAATCCCGGGATCTGCTCATCCTCCCAGATTCCCAGCTGATCCATGCTTAAACGGCCGTTCCGGTCAATGCAGGTAGCCTCCTGGATCACCAAACCGGCGCCGCCCTTCGCGATCGCCCGATAATGTTCAATATTTCGTTCAGTTACCTTTCCCGAGTCATCCGACCAGCCGAAGCAGACCATGGGAGGCACGCAGACCCGGTTTTTAATCTCATGATTTTTCAAATTCCAAGAAGTGAATAATTGCTCCATTTTCCTCTTCCTTTCCTTATAAGAATGCCGCACATAACCTAAGATTATAGTATAGCACTTTTTTCTCGAATTTCCTAGATTTTTTTATAAAAAAACTTGCAGGAGAAAAAAGAACTCATTATAATGGGACACAAACATGGGCCGGCAGCCGCCGGCAGATTGGAGGAGACCTATGGCAAAGAAAAATATCGATTGGGCGAATATCGGATTCGGCTACATAAAAACCGATTACAGATACGTGTCTCATTACAAAAACGGAGCGTGGGATGAAGGCGCTCTCATCACAGACGAAACCATTACCTTAAATGAATGCGCCTGCGTGTTCCAGTACGCGCAGACCTGCTTTGAAGGCTTAAAGGCTTACACGACGGAGGACGGGCACATCGTCACCTTCCGCCCGGATCTGAACGCGGAGCGCATGATGAATTCCGCCGCAAGGCTGGAAATGCCCCAGTTCCCCAAGGAGCGCTTTATCGACGCCGTTACCAAGACCGTAGCCGCCAACGCCGACTATGTCCCCCCGTTCGGTTCCGGAGCGACCCTTTATATCCGTCCCTTCATGTTCGGAAGCAACCCGGTCATCGGCGTAAAGCCGGCCGAGGAATATCAGTTCCGTATTCTTACGACGCCGGTGGGACCCTACTTTAAAGGCGGCGCTAAGCCGATCACCATCTGCGTATCCGACTTTGACCGCGCGGCGCCCCATGGAACCGGTCATGTAAAGGCGGGCTTAAACTATGCCATGAGCCTTCATGCCATCATGGAAGCCCATCGGAACGGCTTTGACGAAAACATGTACTTGGATGCGGCTACCAGAACCTATGTGGAAGAAACCGGCGGCGCCAACTTCATTTTCGTAACCAAGGACAATACGGTCGTTACTCCCAAGTCCGGCAGTATCCTTCCGTCCATCACCCGCCGCTCCATCATCTATGTGGCCGAGCATTATTTAGGCTTAAAGGTCGAGGAACGCCCGGTTCGCTTCGACGAGGTAAAAGACTTCGCGGAATGCGGTCTCTGCGGAACCGCGGCTGTCATCTCCCCGGTTGGAAAGATCGTGGATCATGGAAACGAAATCTGCATGCCCAGCGGCATGGAAAAGATGGGACCGGTAATCCAGAAGCTTTACGATACCCTCACCGGAATCCAGATGGGCCATATCGAAGCGCCCGAAGGCTGGATCCATGTGATCAAATAATATTTTTCTTAGAAGGCCGGCGGCTTCCCGCCGGCCTCTTTCATTGCTCCCTGTTCTTTAATCCCACTCGTCCATTAAAAGAAAATCGCGGATATTGCGGTGCTTGATACCGTTGCGGCTCATTTGAAATACAATGCGGAAAGTAAATTTTTATAAGATATAACTGATAAAATTTTTATTTATATTCATTTTATCAATTATAACTGATAAAAATTATTTTTTTAAATATGGAACCGGTCGTATTCATGATAACAATCCAGGCAAAGCTTCTTTCCTCCCGCCAGCCGGATCCATTTGGCTCCGGTCAGCTCGCCGCAGCAATCGCACACATAGGATTCAAACATGGGCGCTTTCTCCGGAAGCGGGATTTTCGTCTCTTTCACCTCAAACAATTCCTCCGGGCTGCGGCCTTGATAGTAGGCGAAGGATTCCTCACGGCTCATCGCCTGTCTAACAGGCTTTAATACCAGCCGGACCGACTTTCCCGTCCGGCGGCTGTAAAAGGAAAACGCCTGCTTTCCCCGCAGATGGAAGAAAAGATTGCCCTTTCCCGCGCTGCACCCTAAGATTACCTGGATCGCGTCGATGCCGCAGGCGTCGTTTTCCGCGATGCAGACCACCTGCTCATCCTCCGAAAAAGCCAAATCCAGCAGACGGATCGCGTACAAAGCCGCTTTGTATCCAATCGTCAGCCCGCCGCACTCATGTCCATGAAACGCGGCGCATTTTTTCCACAATTCCCGATTTTCGTCTTTCCAAATTTCCTGTTCCATATGAATAAGCTGCTCCCTTCTCTTTCCGAATTATTTTCACTCTTGATTCTCTTTACTAATTCTCTTTGCTGCTATTCTTAACTGACCATAACAAGCGGTTTCCCTTCCACTTCAACCACCTTCGCGTCCACTCCATAGGTTTCCCGAAGCGACAAAGGATCCAGGATCTCCCGTCCTCCATAGCGGTACACCGTTCCGTCCCGCAGCATTAAAAAGCGGTCGCAGAACCGCAGCGCGAGAGACAGATCATGGATGACCACAATGGCCGTCAGTCCATCCTCCCGGCACAGCGACCGAACGCTCTCCAGCACCTGGTACTGGTTGCGGATATCTAAGGAGCTGGTGGGCTCATCCAGCAAAAGCAGCCGCGGCTGCTGCGCAAGGGCCCGGGCCAGCATCACCTTCTGCCGCTCGCCTCCGGACAACTGGTGAAAAAAGCGGTCCTGCATAAAAAGAAGATCCAGCCGTTCCATTGCTTTCTGGACAACGGCATGATCCTGCTTGATAAAGCTCCACCGCATATAGGGCCTGCGGCCCAAAAGGATTACGTCCCGGACCGTCATCTGCGGATCCGGAATCGTCTGGGAAACGAAGGCGGTCCGTTTCGCCGCCTCCCGGCCGGACATGGAAAACAGATCCTCGCCGTCCAGAAGAAAGGTTCCCCGATCTACTTTGTGAATATTGGCAAAGCACTTTAAAAGGGTGCTTTTTCCCGCCCCGTTATTTCCTAAGATCGCCAGGAACCGGCCCTTTTCCAGCCCAAAGCTGATCTGATGGAGGATTTCCGCGCCTCCTTTATAATGAAAACAAATATCCTGTGCCTGGATCATGATCTTCCCCCTTTAAACAGCAAATATAGAAACAGCGGCCCGCCTAAAAAGGACGTCACGGCGCCGATGGGCAAGATCACCGGAGCGATCACCGAGCGGGCCGCCAAATCTCCCAAAAGGAGCAAAAGCGCTCCCGCCAGGACCGATCCCGGGATCAAATACGCATGATTATTTCCAATTGCCAGCCGGACAACATGAGGCGCCGCCAGCCCGATAAAATTGATCAGTCCCACCTGAGAAACGATCAAGGAGCAGACCAGGCAGCAAAGCGTCATGTTGACCAGCGTAAATCGCTTCACTCCGATCCCTAAGCTGACCGCCGTCTCTTCCCCGCTTAAAAGCGCGTTGTAATCCCATCTATGGAGGATGCAGTAAAGGAAAAAGAAAGCCAGCAGCGCCGCCGTCCCCGCCAGGTCCTTTAAACCCGTACTGCCCAAGTCTCCAAAGGTCCAGAATACTAACGCCGACAGCTCCACCTCATCCGCAAAATACTGGATCAGCGTCGTCCCCGCCGACAGCATGGAGCTGACGGCAACGCCCGCAAGGACAATCCCCTCCGGAGAGATCTGCTTCAGCCTGGAAAGGCCGAGGATCAGCGCCGCGACCGTGACGGAACCGGCAAAGGAACAAAGGGGGATCCCCAAGCCATGCCCGCTCCCCAATCCAAGGATCACGATGGAAAAGGCCGCTCCAAAGGTGGCTCCCTGGGAAACCCCCAATGTGGAAGCGGACGCCAGCGGATTGTGGAGAATCGCCTGAAGGATGCAGCCGGAAAGCCCCAGCCCGGCCCCAGCCAGAATGGCCGTACAAATTCTGGGCAGCCGGTTGTTTTGGATCACCAGGTTGATCCTGCGGTCAGCAGACCGGCCAAAGATCCCCTTGATGATCTCCGCCGCCGGCGTCTCATAGGAACCGGACTTTAAGGAAAAGAGAACCGCCAAGCCTAAGAGGAGTACTAAAAGCAGCAAAAAGCCCATGCTCCTGTTCTTTCGCTGCCGGTTCGCCAATTTGAGCTCTCTATTCTCCAATTTGGATGGAACGGAATTCATAGCCGGCCTCCTTTAAATCCTCATATGGATCGCTTCCCAGAAGCATTTCAAAAATCTCCCCGGTTTTCTCCTCATAGTCCACATCGGAAAACTCCTCCGGGAACATCACCCAGGCGGCATAGTACGCGTCCGCCAGCGCCGTTTCCAAATTGGAAGCATAGGAACGGAAGGAGATCTGGGAATAAACCTTGCCCTCCTGCACTGCCGTAAGAGCCGAATAAAACTCCGGATTTTTGGAAACATTCTCCCGGATCAGCTCCATACCGTTATAGTCTAGGAAAATCAAATCCGGATCCCAGACCAAAACCTGTTCCGGATCCACGTCAAACGCCCCTTCCTGCCCAACCGTATCCGCCAGGTTATTGGCGCCGATCAGCTCAAAAGGACCATAATGGGCCTCCGTCCCCTCAAATCCATGGGCCCCTTGGAAGGAAACGCCGCCGATATAAACCGAAGGCCTCTCCTCCGGCGGGATCGTTTCCGTCCTGGCTGACAGATCCGCTTCGATTCCTTTTAAGTAATCGGTCAGCTCCTCCGCCCGGTCTTCCTTTCCGTACAATTCTCCCAGGATCCGGATCGTTTCGTATGCCTTATCGTCCAATGTGGTATCGCTTCCGGGGACTTCCACCACCGGGATCCCGGTCTGTCTTGAAAGCTCCTCCGGATCCACAGACGCGTAGGCGCTCAATACGATCACCTGCGGATCCGCCGCGATGATCTCCTCCGCATACGGCTCCCCGTTGGCCCCGATCACTGGGAGCTCCTGGAACCGTTCAAAATTCACATACTGGTAAAGCCGGTCCATTCCTGGCTTTGTCTCATAGTCCTCCACTCCGACGATCCGGTCGGCCGCTTCCATATAGCAGCTGTAGCGCAGAGCGCCCACGCCCACGCAGACCGCCCGCTCCACCGTCTCCGGAATTTCCACCTCCCGGCCGCTTCCGTCTGTGATCATCCGAAAACCCGCGGTTTCCGTCCCAGCTTCTGTCCCGGCCCCTTCCGCACCGCCGCAGGCTGTGATCCCAAGCGACAGGGCAAAAATCACCGCCGCCATCTGCTTCCTATTCCTGTTTGTCTTCCTCATTCTGTCTGTCCTTTCCGTGATCCGTTCTGTCCTTCTTTCTGCCATTCTTTCTGTCATTTTCTCCGGCCGCCCCTTCTAGCTGTCTTTCTTATCGGTCTTTTCTGTGTCCACCCGTCTTTACGCAAAAGAAAAAGACATGCGCTTTCTCTTCAGAAAAAACACATGCCTTCTGGCATATACTGATGGATCTTTTATATAATTTACCCTTGCAAAACGCTTATTTCTTTCTCCGCTTCTGCGGATTCCCAATCCGGCTTCCTGCCGGAGTTCCGTCACCCATAAGTATAAGACCCGCCGCCGGATTTGTCAAATTCTTTTAAGCACAGCCGCGCCCCAACTTTTTCTCCAGATCCCTCATCACGAACAGATAGGAGATTCCCGTAAACAAGCCCGCCGCCACCCAGGCCGCCGGGTCACAAAAGCAGGCCAAAGGATAGCTTAAAAGCTTGATTGCAGCGGCCGCCGTCAAAAGCCTGGCCACCAATTCGGAAACGCCGCCCATCATCGGCAGGAATCCGTATCCGCACCCCTGCATAATATTGCGGAAAATAAAGATCGTGCTTAACGGAATAAAAAATACCGCGCACATATAAATATAGGTTTTCGCCCATGGCATCATAGCGTGAATATCCACGTCGCCGGAAAAGAACAGGCCCAGGCACGGCTCCAGCAGCAGACATACCAAAACGCCCGCGGCAATAGAATAGATAAATTCCGCTTTCAGCGCCGCGCGCACGCCCTGACGGATCCGCCCCAGATCGCCTTTTCCATAATTCTGGCCGCCGTAGGTCGCCATGGTCTGGCCCATGGCGACCATTCCCTGCGTGACCAGATTCTGAAGCTTTCCTGCCGCCGTATAAGCCGCCACCGCTTCGGAGCCAAACAGGTTGATCGCCGACTGCATGATCATCGTGCCGGACGCCGTAATGGCAAACTGGAACGCCATGGGAATTCCGATCGCCATCTGGATCCGGCTGTCCCGTTTATGAATCCGCCAATGCTTTCTTTCCGGACGCAGCACCGGCACCTTGACAAACATGTAGATCAGGCACAGCGCCGCCGAAACCGCCTGAGACAGATTGGTCGCCCAGGCCGCTCCGGCCACGCCCATATGGAAACAAATAATAAACACCAGATCCAAAACCACGTTCAAGCAGGCGGATAGGACGAGAAAATAAAGCGGCGCCTGGCTGTTCCCCACCGACCGCAGGCAGGCGGAAAGCAGGTTGTAAAATACATTGGCTCCGATTCCGGCGCAGATCACAATAATATAATCATAGGCGTCCTGGAAAATATCCTCCGGCGTGTTCATAAGCCGCAGGAGCGGCTCCATCGTCAATACGCCCAGCGCCGTCAAAAACAGAGTAACCAGCACCGCCAGCAAAATCCCATTAGCGACGCTCTTTTTTACGCCCTCCGAATCCTTCGCCCCGTACCGCTGGGCGGTCAAAACCGTAAAGCCCGCAGTAATTCCCTGGGAAAATCCGGTGATCAAGAACATGATCGTTCCCGTCGAGCCCACCGCTGCCAACGCGCCCGCGCCCACATACCGGCCGACAATAATGGTATCCGCCATATTATAAAGCTGCTGAAAAATATTCCCGATCACAAGCGGGATCGTAAATTTTAAAATCAGGGGCATTGGATTGCCCCTGGTCATATCCATTTCCATCCTGACGCACCTCCATGTCAATGCAAAACGCCTTCGCACAAAAACACCTTCGCTATTGTACGCGCTGCCATGGCGGCTGTCAATTGGAATTATTCATTTTCGCTCCGCTCCGGCCTGTAAATTATTGATTCGTTCCGCTCCGGCCTCCATGCTGTTTACGCCGCATGCTGCCTTCCCTTCTTCTTTAAAACCTCCTCGTACTCTCTTAGCTTTTGCTTCGCCTCCGCGTCCAGATTTCTGGGAACCTGGATCCGAACCTGAGCATACTCATCGCCCCGGACCGACGGATCCGTCATGGAAACGACGCCTTTTCCCCTCAGACGGATTTTCGTACCTGACTGGGTTCCTTCCTTAATCCGGCACATCACATCGCCATACAGCGTATGGACGAGCGCCTCGCCGCCGAAAACCGCCGTCGTGAATGGGATCTCCACGGATGTATATAAATCCAGCCCTTTCCGCTCCCAGCCCGGTTTTTCCTCCACCGTTACCTTAAGGAGCAGATCTCCGGCCGGACGGCCGCCCTTAGCAGGCATCCCCTTTCCAGCCAAACGGATCGATTTTCCGCTTTCAATACCCGCGGGGATTTTTACCCGTAAGGACTGGGTCTTTCCAGAAGGATCTCCCGGATTTTGGAAGGTGATCGTTTTCTCGCATCCCAAAACCGCTTCTTCAAAGCTTACCGACACCTCCGCCGTTAAATTCCCGGCTCTGGAATCAGAAGCATTCCCGAAGCCGGAACCGGAAAAGCCCCGGCCGCTTCTTGAGAATTTTCCGCCTGAGAAATTTGCGTTTGAGAATTTTCCGCCCGAAAAGTTCCCGCCCGAGAAATTTGCCTCCTCGTTCCAGGAGCCGCCGTGGAACATATCTCCGAACAAATCGCCGAAAATATCCCCCATATCGCCGCCTTCAAAATGGAATTCCTGATAGCTTCCGTCCGGACCGTACCCGGACCAGGAGCCATGGGTTCCGTTCTGAGTTCCCCGGCCAAAGCCGGAAAAGCCGTTTCCTCCGGCTCCCGCTCCTTCTTCAAAGGCCGCATGTCCAAACTGGTCGTACAGCTTTCTCTTCTCCGGATCGCTGAGGACCGCGTATGCCTCCGAAACCTCTTTAAACTTCTGTTCTGCCTGCGGATCCCCGTTGTTGGAATCCGGATGATATTTCTTTGCAAGTTTTCTATATGCTTTCTTTATCGTCCCTTCGTCCGCGCTTTTGCCGACGCCCAGGACCTCATAATAATCTCTTTTTGCTGCCAAATCTGCCACCTCCCGGCAAACCATATTTGTCTGTTCTATAAAAACTATAACATATGGTTAAATTCTTGTCAAGAGGCTTTTATTTCTGCTTCCTGCCGAAATTTCTGTTTTTTATTGAAGCTTCCGATTCTACTTTCCACAAAAACTTTAATGCATAGCCGTAAGGCCGCCGTCCACACAAAGGATCTGCCCGCTGATAAAAGCCGCGGCGTCGCTGCAAAGAAATACCGCCGCGGCCGCGATATCCTGTTTGCTCCCGATCCGCCCCAATGGAATCCGCTCCGTCAGCTTCTTGTAAAAAGCCGCATCATCCAGCTGAAAGGAATTGATGGGCGTCCGGACAAATGTAGGCGCGATGGCGTTGCAGGTAATCCCATACTTTCCCCATTCACAGGCCAGCTGGCGCGTGTACATGTTGACCGCTCCCTTGCTGGCACAGTACGCGGCATAGTTTTCCGTCGTGCCGATCATACTTTTTACCGAAGAGAGGTTTAGGATCCGCCCATACCGTCCGGGAATCATCCAGCGCCTCCCCACCTCTCTGGTCAAACGGTGCAGCGCGTGGATATTTAGCTCCATCACCTGGGAAAATTCCTGATCCCCGTAATCCTCCGCCGGCAGCAGACAGTTCATTCCCGCGCTGTTTACCAGAATGTCCACTCCGCCCAGTTCTTCTTCTGCCAGGCAGAGAAGCCGTTCCATCTCTGTCCGGCAAGTGATATCACATTCAAAGACATAAAGCTTCTGTCCTGCCTTATCCGCCGTTTCCTTCATATCCCGCGCTTTATCCGGATGTCTCCCGCAGACGGCCACTTCCGCGCCCTGCTGCAAAAAAGCCTCCGCAATGGCGCTCCCCAAACCGCCCGTTCCGCCGGAAATCAAGGCTTTCTTTCCAGTTAATGAAAACAAGGCATTATATCGCTCCATAACCATTTTCCTCCGTTTCCTGGTGTACCAGCTTGGCCAGATTCCTTGTAAAGGTTCGGGAAAGATCGATTAACTGCTTCTGCTCCTCGGACGTAAACATCGACATGGCGGTATCCTCCGCCCAGGTAATATGACGGACCACCTTCCTGAATCGTTCCCTTCCCGCCTCCGTCATTTGAACCACCTTATTCC
>DVFQ01000137.1 GCA_018713185.1 Candidatus Copromonas avistercoris (nom. illeg.)
CGTTATCTACCAGTAAGGGAATTATTTTTTACGAGGAGGAGTCTGCAATGTCCGTATCTGTAGAGGAAAATCTGAAACATATAAAAGAACGAATGGCCGCGGCCTGCGCCCGGGCGGGAAGGGATCCCAAGGAGGTAACCCTGATTGCCGTCAGCAAGACGAAACCGGTATCCATGATGATGGAGGCGTACGGAACCGGTATCCGGGATTTCGGGGAAAACAAGGTCCAGGAGCTTTTGGAAAAAAAGCCTCAGATGCCGGAGGATACCAGGCTTCATTTAATCGGCCATCTCCAGACCAATAAAGTAAGCCATGTCATCGATAAAACCGTCCTGATCCATTCCGTAGACAGCCTTCATCTGGCGGAAAAGATCGAGCAGGAGGCGGCGAAGCGGGATTTGATCTCCGAGATCCTTCTGGAAGTAAACGTGGCCCGGGAGGAAAGCAAATTCGGCATGTTCGTTGAGGATGTGACAAAAAATCTGGAAATCATTTCCGGATTCCCCCATATTCGGGTAAAAGGCCTGATGACCATTGCTCCAAATGTAGAAAATGCAGAAGAAAATCGAAAATTTTTTAAAGAATTATATCAATTATATGTTGACATCAAAAGTAAAAACATTGATAATGGTACCATGAGTATGCTTTCCATGGGAATGACCGGAGACTTTGAAGTTGCCATCGAGGAAGGCGCAACTCTGATAAGAGTTGGAACCGGGATTTTTGGTTCCAGATAGATTGGAGAGGAACAAGTATGAGCTTTTTAAGCAAACTAATGGATACAATGCGCTTAAATGACGGCG
The DNA here is from genome assembly GCA_018713185.1 of Candidatus Copromonas avistercoris (nom. illeg.). GTDB lineage: Bacteria > Bacillota > Clostridia > Lachnospirales > Lachnospiraceae > Copromonas > Copromonas avistercoris. The sequence goes on from DVFQ01000137.1 coordinate 804, forward strand.
ACGAAGACGACGATTACTTCCTGGACAGCGATTATGAGGACGAGGACAAGCCCGCGAGGAAGAGCCTTTTTAAGCGGCCGGCGGCGGACAATCTCGACGATGATTATGAGGAGGAGGCGGCAAAGCCGCGGTTCCTTTCCCGTCCCGTAAGTAATAACAACAAGGTCGTTTCCATGCGCCGCGGGATGGAGGTTTCCCTGATCAAGCCCACGTCCTTGGACGACGCCAAGGAGATCTGTGATTATCTGCTTGCAGGGAAAGCCGTTGTTTTGAATATGGAAGGGATCCATATGGAAACGGCTCAGAGGATCATTGATTTTACCTCCGGAGCGACCTATTCCCTCAGCGGAAATCTCCAGAAGATTTCCAACTATATCTTTATCGCGACGCCTCCGTCCGTAGAACTTTCCGGTGATTTCCAGGATCTGCTGTCGGGAGGCAATCTGGATGTTTCTGGATTGAACATCCGTCTCTAACCGAATGTTTTAATGGAATGATATGGAAAAAGAAGAACAGCTTTTCAAAAAACGGATCCAGGAGCTGGCCGTTCTTGCCTATGAACGGGACATCCCGGTCCATACAGATTTTTTGACTTTAAATGAACAGGCTGTTTTCCAAAGTGTTTCTGCCACGCTGCCGCCGGTAAAGGTTGTATTTGCCGGCGGCAGTCCGATGTCTGAGAGAAAGGTTCTCTGCTTTCTGCCTTCCTATATGGAAGAGCCTGCGGATCTCCCTTTTTCCTGCCTTCGGATCCAGCCTGTCAGCCCCCGGTTTGCGGAGGCGTTGACTCATCGGGATTATCTGGGCTCTATTATGGGGCTTGGGATTGAAAGAAGCCTGATCGGCGACATTATCCTTAAGGATGGCGGCGCCTTTGTTTTTGTGATGCAGCGGATGGCCGCGTATCTCTGCGAGCAGCTGACCGCCGTCCGCAAAACGCCGGTGACTTGCTCCCTTTGGGAACAGGAGGGAGCGTTTCCGGAGCCGGAGCTGGAACCGATGGAGGGCACGGTTTCCTCTGTGCGTCTGGACGCGGTTACCGCCTTCTGCGGCCGGATGTCGAGGTCAAAAGCCGCCGCGTTCATCGAAGGGGAGAAGGCGTCCATAAACGGCCAGATCTGCACCTCCGTTTCCAGGAATGTAAAGGAGGGAGAGGTGCTTTCCCTGCGGGGAATCGGGAAATTCCGGTTTGAGCAGTCCGGCTCGCCGACGAAAAAAGGAAGGATTCCCCTTTTGATTTTAAGATACAAGTAACAGCCTTACGGAATTTCGCATAAATTTTTACGGAGGAAATGAGAATGAAGATGGAGCGGATGGAACGGATCCCTGTATCCGTCGATCATAAACCGGTCTACGATATTGTAATGTCTAATTCGTTTAAGGGACTTCGGAAGGAATTGGAGCCCCTTGGCGTATCCCAAAAGCGGGTCTGCATCATTACCGATTCCAATGTGGCGCCCCTTTACTTAGAGGAGGTCAAGGATCAAATCTCCCAATGCGCCAAGCAGGTGGATCATCTTGTGATCGAAGCAGGAGAGGAGCATAAAAATCTGGATACCGTCCGGACCATTTACGAATTTCTCATTGAACATCACTACGACAGAAAGGATCTTCTGGCGGCCTTGGGCGGCGGCGTCGTAGGCGATCTGTGCGGCTTCGCGGCGGCGACCTATCTTCGGGGGATCGGCTTTATCCAGATCCCGACGACCCTTTTATCCCAGGTGGATTCCAGCATCGGCGGAAAAACGGGAGTAGATTTCCTTTCGTATAAGAATATGGTGGGCGCCTTTCATATGCCCCGCCTCGTTTATACCAACGTATCGGCATTAAAGACTCTGCCTCCGGTTCAGTTTGCCTCCGGAATGGGAGAGGTGTTAAAACACGGCCTGATCCGGGATCAGGAATATTTTCAATGGCTTGCCGGCCATACAAAAGAAATCCTAGGGATGGAACCGCAGGCGCTGATGCTTATGATCCAGGAGAGCAACCGGATCAAGCGGGAGGTTGTGGAGCTGGATCCCAAGGAGCAGAAGGAGCGGGCTACCTTAAACTTTGGCCATACCCTGGGCCATGCCATTGAAAAGCAAAAGGGCTTTTCGCTTCCTCATGGAATCTGCGTCGCGCTGGGAGCCCTTGCAGCGATGCGCATCTCAAAACAGCGCGGACTTCTGTCGGAAGCAGACGTGGAGGCGTTTCGCAGCGCGATGGAGGCGTATTCCCTTCCTCAGACCGTATCGGGCCTTCATGTGGACGAGGTGCTTGCCGCCACGAAAAATGATAAGAAAATGGAAGCCGGCGTAATTAAATTTATCCTTTTAAACGGCGTTGGCCATGCCTATATTGACCGAACGGTAACGATGGAGGAAATGAAGGCGGCGCTGCTTACCGTTTTGGCCTAGAGATTGGCAGGAAAATATTAACCGGAAAAACGGCCTAAAAAATAGAAGAGGAGTTTGTGCATGAAAACAATGTGGAAGCGCTATGGCCTGTTTGCGCTGCTTTCCCTTCTCCTGATCGCCGTCGATCAGTGGAGCAAGGCATTGGCTTATAAGACGCTGCGGATTGATGGTCCGATTGCCTTGATCCAAGGTGTATTCGAGCTTTATTATTCGGAAAACCGGGGAGCGGCCTTCGGCATTCTTCAAGGGAAGCAGTGGTTTTTTCTTTTAGTGGCCGCGGCCGTCGTAATTGTAATTCTTCTTTTTCTCTCCAGGATCCCCTGGAGAAAACGGTACGCGCCGCTGTTTTTCGCCTTGGTGCTGCTTTGCTCTGGCGCGGTTGGAAACGTGATCGACCGCGCGGTTCGGGGCTTTGTCGTAGATTTCTTTTATTTCCGACTCATTGATTTCCCTATTTTTAACGTGGCGGATTGTTATGTCGTTGTTTCCGCGGCCCTTCTGCTTTTTTTGACCGGCTTTTGGTACCGGGAAGAGGAGCTTTCTTTTCTTTCTTTTTCTTCCGCTGAAAAAAATAAAAACTCGGAATACCGAGCGGAGAATCAAGAGGAAAAAGACGGGCCTGCGAAGCAGCAAAAAGGAGAAAGACCGGAATGATGAGATTATACGTTACGGAAGAGGCGGAGGGCGATCGGATCGACCGCTTCCTGGCGGATCGGTGCGAAGACCTGTCCCGTTCCTTCCTTCAGAAGCTTTTTAAATCCGGTGAAATTCTGGTGGACGGGCGGCCCGTAAAAGCCAGCTACCGGGTCTCAGAAGGCGAAGAGGCTGTTTTTGAGATGCCGGAGGCGGTTCTTCCAGAGATCACGGCGGAAGATATTCCTTTGGATATTTTATATGAGGATGAGGATGTGATCGTCGTCAATAAGCCGAAGGGCATGGTGGTCCATCCGGCCGCGGGCCACTATACGGGGACGCTGGTAAACGCGTTGATGTATCATTGCCGGGAGGATCTTTCCGGAATCAACGGGGTCCTGCGCCCTGGAATCGTTCACCGGATCGATATGGACACCACCGGCGCGATCATCGCCTGCAAAAACGATCTGGCCCATGCCTCCATTGCGGCCCAGTTAAAGGAGCATACCATCACCAGACGGTATGAGGCGATCGTCTGCGGCGTTTTAAAGGACGATACGGGCACCATCGACGCTCCCATCGGCCGCAGCCAGAAGGATCGGAAAAAAATGGCCGTGCTGGCTTCCGGCGGGAGAGAGGCCGTTACCCATTACCGGGTATTAAACCGGTTCCGCGAATATACGCATATTGAATGCCGCTTGGAAACAGGACGGACCCATCAAATCCGGGTTCACATGGCTTCTTTGGGCCATCCGCTTTTAGGCGACGCCGTCTATGGACCGGCAAAATGCCCTTATAAGCTGCAGGGCCAGACCCTCCATGCCGGCGTCTTAGGCTTTCACCATCCCAGAACAGGAGCATATATGGAATTTACGGCTCCTTTACCGGATTATTTTAAGCATCTTCTGGAAATTCTGAAATAGTCTTGCAACTTCTGTGAAATATTGTATAATAATAGTAGATTACAGACAACTTATCAGTATCGACAGAAAGGAGCGGTGGGATATGAGTGATCATCTGATTATTACCATTGGACGCGAATGCGGCAGCGGAGGAAGAAATATCGGAAAAAAGCTGGCAGAAGAGATGGGCGTAAAATGCTATGATAAAGAATTGCTGACCCGGGCCGCGAAGGAGAGCGGGCTCTGCCGGGAGCTGTTTGAAACCCATGATGAAAAACCCACCAACAGCTTTCTGTATTCCCTGGTGATGGATACTTATTCCCTGGGCTACACCAATTCGGCCCATATGGATATGCCGATCAACCACAAAATCTTCCTGGCTCAGTTTGACACGATCAAGAAGCTGGCCTCGGAAGAGTCCTGCGTCATCATCGGCCGCTGCGCGGATTACGCCCTGGCGGATTTTCCCCATGTGGTAACCGTATTTATAACGGGAGACGACGATGTGCGCATCCGTACGTTAATGGACCGGCACCAGATTTCCGAATCCAAAGCCAAGGAAACCATGATCAAAACCGATAAGCGCCGCGCCAGCTATTATAATTATTATTCCAATAAGCGCTGGGGCGATATCAAGAGCTACGATCTCTGCATAAACAGCAGCAAGGTCGGCATCGACGGAGCCGTAAAGCTGATCCGTGAATTTGCGGATCTGAAGATGACTTACCGCAGAGACAACCTGTAGAAGCCGTTTGACTTTTTCCCTCGATTCGATTACTATGATACCAGAGAGTTAAGATTTTAAGCATTGGAGCCGTCTTCCAACATAGAAGGACGGCTCTATCTTTTTGACCGGCCAAAGCGTTCCGTTCCGCCGGATCAGTCCCGGAGATGAAAGACTAACTAGAATACGCCTGCAAACAACACGTAAAACGATATGAACTAGAGAATGGAGAAATCAAACGGAAAAGCCATTTGACTTTTTACCCCGATTCCATTACTATGATATCAGTGAAAGGAGTGATATCATGACTGACAATGAATTACTATTAG
>DVFQ01000138.1 GCA_018713185.1 Candidatus Copromonas avistercoris (nom. illeg.)
AAACCTCCATTTCGTATAATACTTCATACATCTGTTCATCATCGAGAAACGCTTCCGTCTTTTCCCAAAAAATCCCGGCCATATCCAAAACCGCCTCCACCTTTTGCTCCAGCAAAAAATTCTTCTGATCCGTGTATAATTCCAGGTTCAGCCGGTCAACTCGGTAAAAAACCTGACCATCCGCGGAGAAATTGTCGCTCCCAGGAAAATACCAGACCAGGAATGGCGGAGCAACCGCCTCTTTTTCCTCAAAATAAAAATAACGGCTGGGGAGCCCAATCTGCTCCAGCATTTTTTCTATTTCGGTTTTTTCCATCATAGCGCTCGATCGATCTCCTTTTCTATCTGATCTAAAATCTCATCATTGACCGGTTCAATATGAGGAATCGCCGCCACACGGCCGCCCCCGCGCTTTGCGTGTCCGTTTTCCAGCAAATGCGTCAGACTGTACTGATGATGATCCGCATAAACGGAAACGTGAATCGTCCTTGCTGTTTCCGATGTCACCTTAGACTTCCAGCTCTTCGCATACTCGCCTGTATCCTTTGGAGATGTCCGGCGCAGCTCCTTCGCCGCCGTTTTTCCGGCGTTTCGGATGATCTCCTTGGTTTCTGCGGAAACATAGCCGGAATACTCGTTTAACGCATCGGATACGGCGTCCGCCAGCCCGTCAATCTTAATCCTTTTCGTCAAAGCTTCCCTCCCTTTCATCCCGATAAGGCATTTGCACGCTTTCCAGAGACAGATAAAGGCACGGAGGTGAAGCGTCAAACTTTTCCTGGACCTGAGCAATCCGGTATTGACGGCCTTCAATAATCACCACATCCTCCCGCTCGATTCCGGGAAGCCTTAAGACAGACACCATCCGGCTGATCACCGTATCCAGTACCTTCGCATCCCAGAACCGCTTGGCTCCTACGGTTTTATTGCCGAACCGGACGTTTTCAAATTTTGTTCGTTTAATCGCTCTTCCCGAAACCTCGCAGACCGTCAGAATTCCGTCATTAAACGTCTCGAATTTCCTGTTTTTCAATCTCATACCGTTTCACCCGCTTGCGGAGCCGGAGCGAAATCACTTCTCCCCGGTAGTTCCTCCAGAACTCATCCACCGCCCCGGCCCGCTCATACATCACATGATTCAACAGCAATGTCTTTTCCTGCGAATCCCCTTCAAAATCACAGTCTCCAATCTTTCCAGCCAAAGCAGCCTTTGCCCGCTCCACCATGCTGATCAGCTTCTGATTCTCCTCCGGCGTCATCTCCCAGGTAATATCCAGGTAACTTTTTACCTCATCTAGCAATGCCATCCTTTCACCTCAGTCCTCTGCCATTATTCTGACAATGTACAGATTCCTCGCGCCGCCAGCTGCTCAATCACCTCGTTGACCTTCGCCGCAATTTCCGCAGCTTCCTCTGTCCCAGCCAGCTTGGAAATTGACGCCGCTTCCCCGGTAAGTCCGGCGCCGGCGGGACCGGCTGGGCCCTGTTCTCCGGGATCTCCCTTTTCTCCCTGCGGTCCCTGGGGGCCGATCTGCTCGTTCTGTACTCCTTGCTCCAGCTTATTCAATTTTTCAGCGGTGATCACATCGCCCGTTTGCCACTCTGTCGGTGTATATGCCATAGGATCGTCCTCCTTTTTTTACTCTTCTCCTGTATCAACAGCTACAACCGCGCTGCCAACTTCCCCCGTTCCAACCAGGCTATTGGACGGGGGAGTTATTCCCCCGATGTCTGCACCTCTACTTTTAAAATCGCCGGCTTCAGATTCGTAATATCAAGGACCTGGAACGCATTGTTATCCAGCGGCTCGCCGTGGCCGTAAAGCTTCGTCAGGTAAACCCGCTCGTCCTCCAGGAAGCGATACTGATCCGAATATTCGATTTTTCCGGATTTCGCCGTGCCGATTCCCATAAAGTATTTCCGTCCCAAGCCAAGGATTGCTTTGTTCGCCGGCACCCGAATGGACTGGATGATCGTGGTGGGATACGGCAGTACGTTATTAACGAACGTACCAGAGGGAGTCATGATCGTGGTTCCCGGCATGATTTTGGTAAAATAGTCTGTCGGATTTACGACCAGAATGACATTCTGAACCACCCGGTTCTTTCCCTTCGGCGTTGTCGCAAGCTTTGCCAGAAGGCTTCCATATGTAACCGCGTCCAGGCTTGTCACGGCAATCGCCTGCTTATCCGGATAAACCCCGCCAGACACTTCCACATCGTCGCCCACCTGCTTCATCATGCCGATCGGCTGATCCTTTCCGGTACCCGCGATAATTCCTTCCTCAAGGCCATTATAAATCGCTTCCGTCAGGATATCCCGCACATACCGGTCCAGCCATGTCGGCCCCAAATCCAGCATTGCTTTGCAAACCGGTAAGAACGCCGACAGCTTCTTAAGGCCCATATTGACCATTTTAAAGCCAGAAGACAGCTCTTTCGTAATCTCATCGCACAGCTTCCCCCAGGAGGCCAGCTGTCCCTCGTCCGTGTTCAAATACATTTCGATCAGTCCAGAGGTATTCTGGAAATTAATCGCATCCAAAAGCGGATGCCGGGCAACCAGGTCTTCAAACACTCGGTCAATTACGGTTTTCGGCATTACTACCTCCAGATCCGTCAGCGCCTGCTGAGGATTGGAAGACTTCATTGCTTCGATAACCGCCTGATAGTATTTCGTTTCCTCGCTGGTAAGCGGATGGACGCCGCGGGCTGCCAGAGCCACCGCATCCGCGGACTGCCTCTGCATTTCAACCTCATTTAAAATATTTTCTTGAATATTCATCGACAGCTTTTCAAATGCCTCCGCAAAAGCATCTGGATCATTTCCCGCAATCGCCTCATTCATCTGCTGGAGGATTTTCGCCTTCTCCTGCATCAATACATCCTTATTTTTCATTTCAATCTCCTTTCCGGGCAATGCCCTGAAACATATTCATAAGATTCTTTTTCTCTTCCGGAGGCTTTCTCTGCCCTTTTTTCATAAGCGCCAGCTGCTCCCGGAAGCTTTGCTGGCTGTTTAATGCGCGCCGCATCTGGGACAGCTTCTGCATCAGCTCCTCCGGATCCGGCGGCGCTGCGCTTTTTCCCTCGATTGCATCAATCAAACCATATTCCAGCGCCTTATCCGGCGTCAGATATGTCTCCGCCTCCATCAGGCTCTTTAACTCTTCCTCTGAAATCTTAGCGCGCTCCAAAAACACCTGCCGGTTCGCTTCCATCATGTCATCCAGATCATCCGCGTACTTGCGAAGCTGGTTCGCATTCCCGCAGCAATACATCCACATGTTATGAATCAGCGCTGTGGTACCCAGGCACATTTTTCTTTCATCACATGCCTGTAAAATTAAAAAGGCGACGCTGTGCGCCACCCCGTCTACAATCCCCACCTTGCGGTTGCTCTTCTGTCTTAGCTGATTATAAATTGCCACCCCCTCTTTTACTGACCCGCCGTCCGAATTAATATGCAGCTCAATCGTCTGTCCCTCCGGAATTTCTCCCAGCTTCTGGGCGAAATATTTAGCAGATGTCTCTGACTGCTCATACTCCCAGGTATTCCAGTTAAACTCTCCGTACTCTGAAACATCGTCGTAAATGTACAGCAGCGTTTTATTTTCCGCCTGGACCGTCTCC
>DVFQ01000010.1 GCA_018713185.1 Candidatus Copromonas avistercoris (nom. illeg.)
GAGAAACTCAAACTATAATAAATGGGTATCGCCAATTGGCAGGAGCTGCCTTTTTGCGGTATATGAAGAGAAGTGGAGAAAAAGAATGGATAGTAATAATCAAAACAGAAATAACGGGAAACGGCCCAGCGGGCAGAGTATCGGAGTTCTGGTGCTGATTTTGCTTCTTACCCTTGGAATTGTGACCTGGATGAACAGCTTGGTGCGCAACAGCAGCACGGAAAAGCTGGGTTATAATGAGTTTATCCAGATGCTGGAGAATGGGGAAGTGGAGTCGGTGACGTATTCCGGCAACCGGCTGGTGATCACGCCCAAGGCGGATTCAAAGAACTATTCCCGATTTACGCAGTATTATACGGTAATGATCCCGGATGATAATCTGGCGGACCGGCTGCTGGACAGCGGCGTTGAGATCGACCGGGAAGAAAATACCGGATCCAGCATCTTAAGCTTTATCGTGGGCTGGGTGCTGCCTTCGGCGCTGATGATCGGGCTTTTATATTTCATGTTCAACCGCATGGGCGGCGGAAATGGGATTATGGGAGTCGGAAAAAGCAATGCGAAGGTGTATGTGCAGAAGGAGACCGGCGTAACCTTTGCGGATGTGGCCGGCGAGGACGAAGCCAAGGAGTCTTTGGTGGAGATCGTGGACTTTCTCCATAATCCCCAGAAATATACGAGGATCGGCGCGAAGCTTCCGAAGGGAGCGCTTTTGGTGGGTCCTCCTGGAACGGGTAAAACCCTTTTGGCGCGGGCTGTGGCCGGAGAGGCGCATGTTCCTTTTTATTCGCTATCCGGTTCGGATTTCGTGGAAATGTTTGTAGGCGTGGGCGCGTCCCGTGTCCGCGATCTGTTTAAGCAGGCGCAGCAGTCGGCGCCCTGCATTATCTTTATTGATGAGATCGACGCCATCGGCCGGAGCCGTGATTCCAGATTCGGCGGAAATGATGAGCGGGAGCAGACCTTAAATCAGCTGCTGTCGGAGATGGACGGCTTTGATCCCTCCAAGGGACTTCTTGTAATGGCGGCGACCAACCGTCCGGAAATCCTGGATCCGGCGCTTTTGCGGCCAGGCCGTTTTGACCGGCGCGTGATCGTTGATAAGCCGGATTTAAAGGGACGGATCAATATCCTGAAGGTGCATTCCAAGGATGTGCGCCTGGATGAGAGCGTGGATTTTGAGGAGATCGCTCTGGCGACATCCGGAGCGGTGGGAGCCGATCTGGCCAATATGATGAATGAGGCGGCGATCAATGCCGTTAAGCACGGCCGCCAGGCGGTTTCCCAGAAGGATCTGTTCGAGGCGGTGGAGCTGGTTCTTGTAGGAAAGGAAAAGAAGGACCGGATCTTAAGCCAGGAGGAACGGCGCATTGTTTCCTATCATGAAGTGGGCCATGCGCTGGTGACGGCTTTGCAGAAGGACGCGGAGCCGGTGCAGAAGATTACCATCGTTCCCCGCACCATGGGCGCGCTGGGATATGTGATGCAGGTGCCGGAGGAAGAGAAGTATCTGAATACCAAAAAGGAGCTGGAGGCGATGCTGGTGGTATCGCTGGCGGGCCGCGCGGCGGAGGAGCTGGTATTCGAGACGGTGACAACGGGAGCGGCCAACGATATCGAGCAGGCGACCCGGATCGCCAGAGCGATGGTAACCCAGTACGGTATGTCGGAGAAGTTCGGCCTTATGGGCCTGGCGACCCAGGAAAATCAGTACCTGACGGGACGCACGGTTTTAAACTGCGGCGACGCGACGGCGGCGGAGATCGATACCGAGGTCATGCGGATGCTAAAGGAGGCGTACGGGGAAGCGAAGCGCCTTCTGGCGGAGAACCGGGACGCCATGGATCAGATCGCGGAGTTCCTGATCGAAAAGGAAACGATTACTGGAAAAGAGTTTATGAAGATCTTCCGAAAGGTGAAGGGAATCCCGGAGCCGCCGGAGGAAGAGCAGCATGAAGAAAAGACCCGAATGGGAATGCGGCAGGAACCGCCGCAGGCTCCGCAGATTTTGCAGGCGCCGCAGGATCAGCAGCAGGCCCTGCGGAATCCGCAGGTTCCGCAGAATCCGTCAAACGGACAGCCGTATCCCGGAACAGCGGGAGGAAATGCTCCGGCTGCGGGAGCGGAAATGCCTCAGGGACAGGAGAATGGGGCGCCGTACCAAAACGAATAAGATAAGGATGCAGGAAGGATCCGCGGTTTTAAGAGAATCCGTGTTTCCTTCCTTCATTTTCTATTCGGCGAAGGATGGAAAAAATAAATTCGTTTTATTTTCGCAGAGATTCACGAAAAGGACAAATTTGTATGGTATGCTGTTAACAAGAATCGGGCGGAAAGGCAGAAAAGCATATGGTGAAAAAACAGATTTCATGGATTTTGGCGCTGGCGTTGGGCGCGCAGGCATTTTTATATATTCCGGCGATGGCGGCGGAGGCCGGGGCGGAAATTTACACGGCCGGTATTTCTGAGACGGATACTTCCGCGCTGGGCGTGGATACGGTTGGCTTCGGCGGAGAAGAGCCCTATATCGTAGAGGATCTGGACGCGTATGAGACGATGGAGATTCTGACGATGGATCAGGAGGGAACAGTCTCGGTTTATTCTTGTGATTCAAAGGAGGAGGTAGGGCGAAAGATCGGCGAGTTGTCCCAAGAGGAGGGAATTTCCGTGATCCAGCCCAATTACCGGTATGAGGATCAGGCGCTGGCGGTCAACGACGCGTCTTCCGGGGAACAGTGGGCCTTACAGAACGACGGCTCGTTCCAGATGGATGAGCGGACGATTTATCCCATTTACGCCAATCCCTTTGGAAGACCTTCTCATGGATCCGAGCTTTTGGGGCTTTTGGTGCAGGTCCGGGAGAAGCACGCGGCGGCGGGAGTCGATATTAATATCGAGGAGGCATGGGCTAAATATGGGAACGGCACCCATGACGCGATTGTGGCGATCATCGATACCGGGATTGATGCGGGCCATGAGGACTTGGCCGGCGCGATGTGGGTGAACGCGGATGAAATTCCGGGGAACGGCATTGACGACGACGGCAACGGGTATGTGGATGACGTGAACGGATGGAATTTTTATAATGGGAATAACCAGATTTATAACGGCCAGGAGGACAGCCACGGAACCCATGGTGCCGGGACCATCCGGGCGTCCATTGGAAACGGCGCCGGAATCGCGGGGATTGTTCCGGGGAACCGGGTGCATCTGATGGCCTTAAAGGCGCTGGGGGGAGAGGATGGAGACGGGAGTACGGCATCTTTGATCCAGGCGATCCGGTACGCGGAGGAAAATGGAGCGGTGATCTGCAACCTGAGCCTGACGACGACGGTGGACGATCGGGCAATGTATCTGGCAATGGCCAATTCCAGTATGCTGTTCGTGGTGGCGGCGGGGAACGGGGATTCCAGAACGGGAATCGGCCTAAATACGGACCACACGCCTTTTTATCCGGCGGCTTATGACCTGGATAATATTATTTCCGTCGCGAACCTGTCCTTCGACGGGAACCTGCATGACAGCTCCAATTACGGGGCGATGACTGTGGATCTGGCGGCGCCGGGGACTTATATTTTAAGTACGACTCCGGGCAATACCTACAGCTATATGACGGGAACCTCCATGGCGGCGCCGATGGTAACGGGCGCGGCCGCTATGGTGTATTCTTATTTTGACGGGATTGGGCCGGCGGATGTGAAGGAGATCCTTCTGTCAACGGTTACGCCGATGGAAAATCTTGCGGGGAAAACCATGACCGGCGGCCGGCTGAACGTGGGCGCGGCGCTGTCCTATGATATCATCCGGCTGTCCAGGAGCGGCTTTGGAAACGCGGGGCACGCGCCGGAGAATGGGACGGCTCCGCTCATTGAGACCCGTTCGGTGGATCGTGCCGGAGGGACCTATCTGCAGGTTCGGGTCGTGGATATCGACGGGGATCTGAAAACGCTCCTCTATGCCCAGGGAGAGCTTACCGCGGAGGCGTTTGCTTCCGGAACGGCAGGGGAGGCGTTTACGGTCAACGAAAACGATGTGGCCACCTTCCGGGTGGATCATGCTGGCACCTATACGTTTTACGCGGCGGACAGCCGGGGAAATCAGACGGTGGAGACGGTCCGCTTTTTGGATATGAGCGTTGGGCCGGGCGGTATGTAAAAACGTGCGGGATGCAGGCGGCCGCGGGGATGGCTCAAAGTCTGGAATATAAATGACCGCAAGGGATGGATCCAAGTTCGGGATGCGGCTGGCCGCTGGGAATGGCTCGGAAAATCATGTGTCCGCGCAGTGCGGACAAAATACGCCGGAGGGGAATGCTTATGACGGTATTTCCTTCCGGCTTTTCTGTTTTGCAATGAAATCTCACAAGTTTTTCGGTATTTTTTGCTGGAATCTATTGTAATTGCACAAAGAATATGTTATGATGTCTTTGTCACACGTACATAATAAGTTTGAATGTATTTGGTGGAGGGACATGTGTATGCGAATGATGGATGCAATTGTGAAACCGGCGGCGGCTCCCGGATTAGAGCTGCGTCAGGTTCCCGTTCCGGTTCCGGGACCGGGAGAGGTACTGATCAAAATTCATAAAACGGCGATCTGCGGTACGGACGTGCATATCTACGACTGGAACGAATGGTCCGCGCAGCACGTGAAACCGCCGATGGTGATCGGACATGAATATGTGGGCGAGATCGCGGAAATGGGCCCCGGAGTTACGGGCTTTGAGATCGGCCAGAGGGTGTCGGGCGAGGGCCATATTACCTGCGGCCACTGCCGCAACTGCCACAACGGAAATATCCAGTGGTGTAAAGATACGCGCAGCGTAGGTGTTGACCGGGACGGCGCGTTTGCCGAGTATGTCTGCATTCCGGCAACCAACGTGATCCGGATCGACCCCAGCCTGGATGAGGATGTGGTCGCCATGTTCGACGCCGTAGGAAACGCGACCCATACCGCCTTGATGTTTAATCTGGTGGGCGAGGACGTCCTGATCACGGGCGCGGGCCCCATCGGTATCCTGGCGACGGCAATCTGTAAATATGCAGGCGCGCGCCGTGTGATCGTAACGGATCTGAATGACTACCGCCTGGGCCTGGCTCACAAAATGGGCGCCGACGCGGTGGTGAATACCAGCCGCGACAATCTGGAAGAGGCGATGAGCAAGGAAGGCCTGGTAGAGGGCTTTGACGTAGGACTGGAGATGTCCGGAAGCGGAGCCGCGTTAAAGCAGATGCTTTCCGTTATGAGAAACGGCGGAAAGATCAGCCTTCTGGGACTTGGAAACGGCCCCATTAATCTGGACATGAACCTGATCATCGGCAAGGGTCTGACCTTACAGGGAATTTACGGACGGAAGTTAGACAACTGGCACCAGATGTCCTACATGGTACAGGGCGGCCTGGATCTGACTCCGGCGATCACCCACCGGTTCCATTATACGGAATTTGAGAAGGGCTTTGAAGCAATGCACAGCGGAAGATCCGGAAAAGTGATTCTGGACTGGACGAAAAAGTAAGAATTTTATAAAGGAGGCAGGCAATGAAAACAGCATTTGCACAGTTTCAGGCTGAACTGGACGCGATCCGTGAGGCTGGAACCTACAGGGAAGAGCGGATTATTACGACTCCTCAGCAGTCAAGGATCGATACGACAAAGGCAAAGGGCGTCGTGAATATGTGCGCCAACAACTATCTGGGACTTTCCGACCATCCCCGTCTGATCGCGGCGGCCAAGGCCAGCTATGATAAATGGGGCTTCGGACTTTCCTCGGTCCGTTTTATCTGTGGAACCCAGGAGATCCACAAAGAGCTGGAGAAGAAGATTGCGGATTTCGTAGGCATGGAGGACGCGATTCTGTACTCTTCCTGCTTCGACGCCAACGGCGGCCTGTTCGAGACGCTTTTAGGAGCGGAGGACGCGATCATCTCCGATGAGCTGAACCATGCGTCCATCATCGACGGCGTGCGGCTCTGCAAAGCAAAACGGTACCGCTATAAAAACAATAATATGGAAGATCTGAAGAAGCAGCTGGAGGACGCGAGAGCGGCCGGCTGCAAGAAGATCATGATCGCCACCGACGGCGTGTTCTCCATGGACGGCTATATTGCCAACTTAAATGGAATCTGCGATCTGGCTGAGGAGTATGACGCTCTGGTTATGGTAGACGACAGCCATGCAGTAGGCTTTATGGGCGAGCATGGACGCGGAACGCCGGAATACTGCGGCGTAATGGGACGTGTGGATATCCTGACCGGCACCTTCGGCAAGGCCATGGGCGGAGCCTCCGGCGGATATACGGCGTCAAAGAAAGAGGTTGTGGATCTGCTCCGTCAGAAGAGCCGTCCCTACCTGTTCTCCAACTCCCTGGCTCCGGCTATCTGCGCGGCAACCATCGAGACCATCAACATGCTCAATGAGTCCACCGCGCTGAGAGATAAGGTTCATGAGAACGCCAACTACTTCCGCGCTGGAATGGAGAAGCTGGGCTTTGATCTGCTTCCCGGAGAGCATCCCATCGTTCCGGTTATGCTCTATGATCCCAAGGTTGCCAATGAGTTCGCGGCAAGAATGCTGGATAAGGGCGTTTACGTGGTAGGCTTCTGCTATCCGGTAGTTCCCAAGGGACGCGACCGGGTAAGAACCCAGATTTCCGCAGGCCATACGAAGGAGGATCTGGATTTCGCCATTCAGTGCTTCGGCGAAGTAAAGAAGGAAATGGGAATCTAGTAGCTGAAAAGAGAGTCCATGAGAGTCCGTCTGGGGAAGTTCCCCGGACGGGCTCTTTTTGGTAAGAAGTTTTGGTAGATTTAAGGTACGTCCCCTTTGCAAACCCGAAGAAATTCCCGCAGCGCCTCCGACTGGCGCTTTTCTTTTTTCCATACCAGAAGGGTTTCTGTCCGGAGGGAGTCTTCGGCGATTTCCTGCAGAGAAAGACCCTCGCACCAGGGAGCCATGGAGGCGGGGAAGATGGAGACGGCCAGTCCGTTTTTCGTCCATAAAAGGGCGTCCCGCGCGTCGTCGCAGAGACAGAAAATATCGGGCGATAAGCCGTTTCGTTTGAACGCCTCCAGAATAAATTTTTCATACCGGCGGTAAAGGATCAGCGGATGGGAGCAGAGGGAGGCAAGCGTTAGGGGAGCGGAAAGAGGCTTCGGGGAAACGGCTACCATGGCGTCCTCCTGGAGCCGGATCGATTCCAAGCCGTCCAGATTAACCGGCGTGCGGACGGCGGAGACTTCGATGACGCCTTCCCGGATCAGGTCCGATAACGTAAAGGTGCTGCCGTCATAAACTTCAAAGCGGATTTTGGGATGCTGCTTTGAAAAACGGATGATCGCCGGCATCAGAACGGTGACGGTCGTGGGCGTCAGGCCAAGGCGCAGGATTTGCCGTTTTTCGGCGTTGGAAACTTCAATGGCGGCGGAGCGGGTATAATCTAAAATCCGTTCCGCATGGGTATAAAGGAGTTTCCCGGCTTCGGTCAGGGAGACACCTTTTTTTGTGCGCTCAAATAAACGGACGTTCAGTTCGTCTTCCAGACGGCGAAGCTGGCTGCTTAGGGGCGGCTGAGACATATTGAGCCTCCTGGCTGCTTCGTTGATGCTTCCCGTATCGGCGATTTCCTTAAAATATTCCAGCTGGCGGATTTCCATAGAGGAACACTCCTTTCTGAGAATCGTTCTGAGAATCATTCTGAGAATCGTTCAGACGGCACGGGCCATTGGAGCCCGATCCTTCTGAAGATATATACAATTTATATTACAAATCCATGAAAACAATATTATACATATATATCATAGCTGGTTATAATAGCAATGTCAAAGAAAAGAAAGAAAAAACGGACCGGTCAAGGCCGGACGAAAGATGGGAGACAGAACGATGCGGACGGTTTTATCTTATTTGAAGCAATACCGGAGGGAGAGTATCCTGGCGCCGGCGTTTAAAATGCTGGAGGTACTCTTTGACCTTCTGGTGCCTTTGGTGGTGGCGCAGATGATCGATGTGGGCGTCGCGTCGGGGGACCGGGTCTATATTTTACAGCGGGTTCTTCTTTTGATCGGCTTTGCGTTTCTCGGGATGGCCTGCAGCTTTACGGCCCAGTATTTCGCTGCAAAGGCAAGCGTGGGGACGGCGGCGTCCCTCAGGCAGGCGGTTTATAGCCATATTCAGAGCTTGTCCTATGGGGAGTTGGACCGTTTGGGAACCGGTACGCTGATCACCCGCCTGACGGATGATATCAACCAGATCCAGAACGGGCTGAATCTTGCGCTTCGCCTGTTGCTTCGCAGTCCGTTGATCGTATTCGGCGCGATGGTCATGGCGTTTACGGTCAATGTTTCCTGCGCGCTGATTTTTGCGGCGGCGATTCCGGTATTGGCGGCGGTGGTTTTCTTTATCATGCTGGTGACGATCCCGCTGTTTAAGAGGGCCCAGTCCAGGCTGGATGGAATTACGGAGCTTACCAGGGAGAATCTAACGGGCGTCCGGGTGATCCGGGCCTTCTGCCGGGAACAGGAAGCGGTCCGGGAATTTGATGAAAAGAACCGGGAACTGACCCGTTTAAATGTTTTTGTCGGAGGAATTTCAGCCCTTTTGAACCCGCTGACCTATGTACTGGTCAATCTGGCGACGATCATCCTGATTGACCGGGCGGGACTTCAGGTAAATCTTGGAAATATGGGCCAGGGAGACGCGGTCGCTCTTTATAACTACATGGCTCAGATGATTGTGGAGCTAATTAAGCTGGCGTCTTTGGTGATTTCCATCAATAAGGCCATGGCCTGCGCCGGCCGGGTGGAAAAGATCCTTGAGGTAAGGCCGGGGCTTCGCTATCCGGAGACTCAGGGAGAAACGGAAAAAGAAGCTGATGAAAAGATCGGCGGAGCGAAATTCTGGCGGCCGGCGGTGGAAACGGAGAAACCGGCCCGGAGCGTGGCGGAAGAAACCGAGAAATCGGCCCGGGACGCGGCGGTGGAGTTTTCCCATGTATCCTTTACGTATCCAGGCGCTGCGGCCCCCAGCCTTTCGGGTTTGGATTTCCGGGTGGAGAAGGGGCAGACTTTAGGGATCATCGGCGGAACCGGAAGCGGGAAAACCAGCCTGGTGAACCTGATCGGCCGGTTTTACGACGCGACGGAGGGGCAGGTTTTGGTGAATGGGAAGGATGTAAGGAACTATAAAAAGGGAGAACTGCCGAAAAAGATTGGAATCGTACCGCAGAAGGCCGTTCTCTGTAAGGGGACCATCCGGGAAAATCTGCGGTGGGGCAATGAGGACGCTTCCGAGGAGGAGCTGTGGAAGGCCGTAAAGACCGCCCAGGCGGAGGAAGTCGTAAAAGGCAAGAAGGGCGGCCTGGACTTTATGGTGGAGCAGAACGGACGGAACCTGTCGGGCGGCCAGAAGCAGCGGCTGACCATTGCCAGGGCGTTAGTCAAGCATCCGGAGATTTTGATCCTGGACGACAGCTCCAGTGCCTTGGATTTGGCGACGGACGCGGCGTTGAGAAAAGCGCTGCGGGAAGAGAAGGGCGATATGACGGTGGTGATCGTATCCCAGAGGATCTCCAGCATCCGAGGAGCCGACCGGATCCTGGTGCTGGAGGACGGGCGGCCGGCGGGCTGGGGCACCCATGAGGAGCTTTTAGCATCCTGCGGGGCTTATCAGGAGACCTACGATTCCCAGTATCCGGGGGAGCGGGAGAAGAGAGGATTTGCTGCAGAGGGGGTGACGGCATGACAGGGGGAAAAAACAGCATGGACGGGAAAAAGAACAGCATGGAGACCTTCCGCAAGGTGCTGCGGTATCTTGGGGCGTACCGGATCCTATTGGTTCTCAGCGTTCTTCTTGCGGCCGCATCGGTGATCCTTCAGCTGGCGATCCCGCTTTTGTTCGGCGAGGCTATTGACGCCATGATCGCGGCAGGAAAGGTGGATTTTGAAACCATCCGCTTTTATCTGGGCCGGATCCTTGTGATGCTTCTTGCCTGCGGGGCCGCTTCCTGGCTTATGAGTCTGGTCAATAACCGGCTGACCTACGGCGTGGTGCAGGATATCCGGAAAAAGGCCATCCGCAAGCTGCAGGCGCTGCCCTTATCCTATTTGGACCGTCACAGCACGGGCGATCTGGTGAGCCGGATGACCGCCGACGCCACGCTGCTTTCCGACGGGCTTCTTCTTGGCTTTACCCAGTTCTTTTCCGGGGTGATCGCGATCCTGGTGACGTTGGCGTTTATGATCTCGAAAAGCCTTTTGATCACGGCCATGGTACTGGTGTTAACGCCGGTAAGCTTCTTTATCGCCAAATGGATCGCTTCCCGTTCGTTCCAGATGTTTTTGCGGCAGAGCGAGGCCCGAGGACAGCAGACGGCGTTGATCGAGGAAATGATCGGTAATCAGAAGCTGGTGCAGGCCTTTGGATATGAGGCGCGTTCCCTTGAGCGGTTCGCCGCGAACAATCAAAAGCTTCAGGAATACAGCCAGAAAGCCGTTTTTTACAGCAGCCTGACGAATCCCTCCACCCGGTTCGTCAACAACGTGATCTATGCGCTGGTGGCGTTTGCGGGCGCGTTTTTGATCCTGGCGGGAAATCTGACGGTGGGCGGGCTGTCGGTGCTGCTATCCTATGCCAATCAGTATATGAAGCCCTTTAATGATATCAGCTCCGTGGTGACGGAGCTGCAGAACGCCATGGCCTGCGCGGCCCGGATTTTTGAGTTCCTTGAGGAAGAGGAGGAAAGCGCGGATCCGCCGGAAATTCTTTCTGCGGCGAAAGGAGAGGTGGCGGTCCGCCATGTGGATTTCAGCTATGATCCGAAAAAGCCGCTGATCCAGGACTTCTGTCTGGAAACGGAGCCGGGAATGCGGGTTGCCATTGTGGGCCCCACAGGCTGCGGAAAAACGACGTTCATCAATCTTTTAATGCGGTTTTACGATGTAGACCGGGGAGAGATCCTGGTAGATGGAAAACGGATCGATCAAATATCCCGCCATTCCCTGAGGAAAAATTTCGGCATGGTACTCCAGGATACTTGGTTAAAGCATGATACGGTAAGAGAAAACATCCGCTTTGGGAAACCGGAGGCGACGGATGAGGAGATCCGCCAAGCGGCCATGGAGGCCAAAAGCTGGGAATTTATCCGGCGGCTTCCCGAGGGGCTGGATACGGTGTTAAACGAGGACAGCTTAAGTCAGGGGCAGAAGCAGCTTCTATGTATTACGAGGGTGATGCTCTGCCGGCCGCCGATGCTGATCCTGGATGAGGCGACCTCCAGCATCGATACCAGGACGGAGATTCAGATCCAGCAGGCCTTTGACCGGCTGATGGAGGGCCGCACCAGCTTCATCGTGGCCCACCGGCTTTCTACGATCCGCAATGCGGACCGGATCCTGGTGATGAAGGACGGAGTGATCGTGGAGCGGGGAACCCATGGGGAGCTTTTGGAGGAAAACGGGCTGTACCGGAAGCTGTATGAAAGCATGACGGTGCAGGAGGCCTAGGCAGGACGGTGCGGGCGGCATAGGCGAGCCGCGGCATAGGCAACCGTTTAGGAGGCGCAGGCAGGATGGTGCGGGCGGTCAGGCGGACATTGACGAAGCCGTGCCTTTGGTGGTAAACTGAAGTTGGAATGGATCGGTCTTCGGCTTCGCTCAGGCCGCGGGAGTTAGGATCCATAAAAAGTTAGGATTCAGAAAAGTTAGAATTCGGAAAGGGGTCGGGAATATGAACGAAGGGCTTATGCAGATCAAAACAAGGAGAAGTGTCCGTAAATACAAACCGGATATGGTTCCCAAGGAGATCCTGGATCAGATCCTGGAGGCGGGAACCTACGCGCCGACGGCAATGAACCGTCAGTCGCCGATCTTGATCGCGGTTACCAATAAAGAGGTGCGGGACCGTCTGTCGAAATTAAACGCGTCGATCATGGGAACGGATTCCGATCCATTTTACGGGGCTCCGGTGGTGGTGATCGTCCTGGCGGATAAGAACGTGGGCACCCGGGTGTACGACGGCAGCCTGGTAATGGGAAATCTGATGCTGGCGGCCCATATGCTCGGGGTCAGCAGCTGCTGGATCCACCGCGCGAAAGAAGAATTCGAGCGGCCGGAGGGAAAGGAAATCTTAAAATCTCTGGGAATCGAAGGCGAATACGAGGGCATCGGCCACTGTATCCTGGGCTATGCGGACGGCGAGTATCCCAAGGCGGCCGAGCGGAAGGCAAACTGGATCTACCATATCGACTAAGCGGGAAAGCGGGGCGCCGGTTGGAAAGAAAGCGGCGTCCCGGAAAGAAAAGGATGCCGCGTCTGGGGAAGAAAGAACGGAAGGAAATATAAGAGTTCATGGAAATAAAGCTGCAATGGCCGGATGGGAAGAGGCGGTGCGCCTGGGCGAACCCGAAGAATGAGCGGTATATCCGGTATCATGACGAGGAATGGGGCGTTCCGGTTTATGAGGACGGAAAGCTGTTTGAGATGCTGATTTTAGAGACGTTCCAGGCCGGTCTTTCCTGGGAATGCGTTTTAAATAAACGGGACGCGTTCCGCCTGGCCTTTGACGGCTTTGACCCGGAAAAGGTCAAAGCCTATCAGGAAGAAAAGATCGATCGATTATTAAGCGACCCGGGGATCATCCGCAATGGGAGGAAGATCCGGGCCGCTGTAAAAAATGCGGAAGTTTTTTGCGGGATCCAGAGAGAATTTGGATCCTTTTGCGCGTATCTTTGGGGATTTACGGATGGAAAAGTCCTTGTGGAACGGGGCCGCTCCAGCTCGCCGTTATCCGACGCGCTCTCCAAGGATTTAAAAAAGCGGGGAATGAGCTTCGTTGGCACGACGGTGATGTACGCGTATCTTCAGGCCGTCGGCGTGATCAACTCCCATGAGGAGGACTGCTTTTTGTCTGGGCCGGCGGCCCGCTTCGCTGACCGGAAAGCCGGTTTATAGCCGCCGTTTTGCCGCTATTTTAAGGAGGAATGGATCCAGTCCGCCTTTTTATAATAGAAGAACAGCGCGGCCGAGCTTAAGAACCAGGTCAGGGGATAGACCCAGCAGACCATCTGGATATTGTGGGTCAGCGGGATGGTGATGGATAAAAAGGCCACGCGGACCACGCACCAAGTAGAGATCAGTACCACCATGGATACCACGGTTTTTCCGGCTCCCCGCAGGATGGCGGCGAAGGAATGGGTGCAGGCCACTAAAAAGAAGAAGGGGGCCGCTGTCCTGGATTTTAGGATTCCAAATTCCACTACGGCTGGCGTAGAGTCGAAGGCAGAAATCAGCTGAGGAGCCAGGACGAAGACCAAAAGGCCGATCAGCTCCGCCAGCAGGACGATGGTGAGAATTCCGAAGCGGGTGCCTTTTTTTACGCGGTCATATTGACGCGCGCCCAGATTCTGGCTGACGAAGGTGGTGAGCGCCATGGTGAAGCTGGTAATAGGAAGAAAGCCGAAGCCTTCGATTTTGGAGTACGCTCCGAAGCCGGCCATGGCCATTTCGCCGAAGGTATTGATATTGGACTGAACGACCACGTTGGCAAAGGCGACGATGGAATTCTGGATCCCAGCGGGAAGCCCCAGGTGGAAGATCTGCAGCAGGATCGCGCGGTCGATGCGGACGTCTTTTACCTGCAGACGGTAGATATCGGTGGTGCGCGTTATCTGGATAAAGCATAGGAGGGCGCTGATAAACTGGGAAATGATGGTCGCCAAGGCTGCTCCTGCGACGCCGGAGTTAAAATAGCGGATAAAGACGATGTCTAAGACAATATTAATCAAGGAGGACGCGATCAGGTAATAGAGCGGATGACGGCTGTCTCCGACCGCCTGAAGGATCCCAACAAAGACGTTGTACATGACAAAGCCGATGGACCCGGCGAAGTACACTTGAAGATAGGCAATGGATTCGGTCATGACAGCGGGCGGCGTACTCATCCAGATTAAGATCTGCGGAGTAAGGGCTACGCCGGCGGCGGTTAAAAGCACGCCCGCGATAAGGCCGAAGGCGGCGGCCGTGTGGACGGCTTTCTGCAGCTGTTCGATATTTTTTGCTCCGAAATAGCGGGAAATAATGACGCCCGCGCCGGAGGCTAAGCCGCTGAACAGGCCGATCAGCATAAAAATCAGGCTGCTGGAGGAGCTGACGGCCGCAAGGGCGTTGCTTCCAAGGAAATTCCCTACGATCAGGGAGTCGGCGGTGTTGTACATTTGCTGGAACAGATTTCCCAGCATCAGGGGCAGGGCGAAATAGGTGATCCGTTTCCAGATCTCGCCTTCTGTCATTGGAACCACGGTTTTTCCCATACGGATTTCCTCCTGTTTTTCGAGTGTAGAAAAGAGTATAAAATAAGTATATAATACGGCGGAGACGGAGTCAAGCGAATGCGCCGGGCCGAAAGCTTGCAGCTGCGCAGACAGTCTGCGGTGCGTGTGCCGGGCGCTTGCGAATGCGCCGGGCCGAAAGCCGCCGGATAGAAAAGGAGATCGTTCATGGCTTCGATTATTCAAGTGATGGATTTTTCGGATCCGGCGTTAACGCCTTACGCAAGGCTTCGGGAAACCCAGCTGGAGCATTATTATGAGCCCCATGGAGGGCTTTTTATCGCGGAGAGCCCTAAGGTGATCGAACGGGCGCTTGGAGCGGGATATGAGCCGGTTTCCATTTTGGCGGAGCGAAGGCAGCAGGAGTCGGAGCGGGAGACGAGAGAGATCATAAGCCGGTGCGGGGAAATCCCGGTTTATACCGCGGAATATGAGCTTTTGACCAGGATCACCGGCTTTACGCTGACCAAGGGGCTTCTTTGCGCCATGCGCCGCAGGCCGCTGCCGCCGGCTGATCAGATCCTTGCCAAGGCCAGCTGGATCGCGGTTCTTGAGAAGGTGGTCAATCCCACCAATATCGGAGCGATTTTCCGTTCCGCGGCGGCGCTGGGAATGGACGCGGTGCTGTTAACGCCGGACTGCAGCGATCCGCTGTACCGGCGGGCGGTCCGGGTCAGCATGGGAACGGTCTTTCAGATCCCATGGACGATTTTCCCCAAAGAGTGCGCCTGGCCGGAAAAGGGACTTGCGCTTTTAAAACGTCATGGCTTTTTGACGGCGGCCATGGCGTTGAAGGAGAAGTCGTTAAGCATTGACGATCCCGCGCTTTTAGAGGCCGGAAAGCTGGCGGTTATTCTTGGGAACGAGGGGGACGGCCTGTCAGAGGCGACG
Source organism: Candidatus Copromonas avistercoris (nom. illeg.) (assembly GCA_018713185.1). Classification (GTDB taxonomy): domain Bacteria; phylum Bacillota; class Clostridia; order Lachnospirales; family Lachnospiraceae; genus Copromonas; species Copromonas avistercoris. Next base: position 15,209 of record DVFQ01000010.1, read on the forward strand.
ATCAACGGCTGTGACGCCGCCGTCCGGATTCCCATGTTCCATGGGGTAGATTCGTTAAACGTGGCGGCGGCCAGCGCGGTGGCGTTCTGGGAGCTGGGAAAGAGGAGGTAGAAACCATGCAGTCATCTGCGGATCTGAAAAATTTGCTGGACCGGATCGACCATAGGGGGTATCCGGCCTATAAAGATACCAAGGGGGAGTATCAGTTCCCCGGTTATGTTTTATCCATTGATCACGTACAGGGGGATCCTTTTGCGGCTCCCTCAAAACTGAGCATTCATGTGAAGGGAAAGACGGCGGCGTTTCCAAAGGAGCTGTACCAGGAGAGACGTCCGCGCATCGCGCTGCAGGACGGGCTGACCCGCTTGTTCGGAAGGCAGGCGGAGCAGGTTTCCTTTAAGGTCAGGGGCTCCGGACAGAGCGGATTGATTTCGGTGAGCCGCTGCGGCCAGGAGATTTTGGAGCGAACGGCCTGCGCCATCGATCCCAAAAGCGGCGATCTCATCCTGCGGCTGGAAGTGGGGTTCCCGGCCAATGGGAGGACCATTAATTCCAGGGAGATGGAAAAGATTTTGTTTGAATTCTTGCCGGGATGCGTGAAAAATTCACTGTTTTATTCAAATTTGGACGCCGGACGGCTTCGCGCGGCGGCGGATCTGGCGGAGGATCAGCAGTATATTCGGGAACAGCTTCCCAAGCTGGGACTTTGCGCCTTTGTGGCCAATGGGAGTATCCTGCCGAGGGAATCCGGCGTTTCCTCCCGCCCGATGAAAAACAGCGTCCCGTTTCAGTCGCCGAAGGAGCTGGAGGTCGTTTTAACGCTTCCCCATAAAGGAAAACTTGCGGGGATGGGGATCCGAAAGGGAGTTTCGCTGATCGTCGGAGGCGGCTACCATGGAAAGTCCACGCTTTTGAAGGCGCTGGAGCTGGGCGTTTACGACCATATTGCCGGGGACGGAAGGGAGTACGTGATCACCGACGAGACGGCGGTCAAGATCCGGGCGGAGGACGGAAGGAGCATTAAGAAAACGGATATTTCCATGTTTATCAACGACCTTCCCAATGGAAAGGATACGGTGGAGTTCCGGACGGAGGACGCCAGCGGCAGCACGTCCCAGGCGGCCAACGTGATCGAGGCCATGGAGGCGGGAACCTCCTTGCTTCTGATCGACGAAGATACCAGCGCGACAAATTTCATGATCCGGGATGAGCTGATGCAGCGAGTGATCCATCGGGACATGGAGCCGATCACGCCGTTTATCGACCGGATCCGGGAGCTTTACGAGCGGTTTGGGATCTCGACGGTGGTCGTAGCGGGAAGCTCCGGTTCCTATTTCTATGCGGCAGACTGCATTATCCAGATGGACCGGTATGTGCCGCGGGATATTACGGAATACGCGAAACGAGAAGCTGCCAGATTCCAGGAGGCCGCCGGACCCCAGGAGGCCGCCAGACCCCAGGAGGCCGCCGGGTTCCGGGAGACCGCCAGATCCCAAGAGGATGCCAAAACCCAGGAGGCCGCCAAGCTTCCGAGGGCCGGCGAGACGGCGCCGCAGGCGCATATGCCCCGCTTTGACCGCTGCCCCAGTCCGTCGAAGGAGTTCCTTGGAGGCGAACGGGTCAAGATGAAAATCATGGGACGGGACGGCGTGATGATCAACCGGGAGACCATTGATCTACGGTATTTGGAGCAGCTTTCGGACAGCGAGCAGACAGCGGCTTTGGGGGCCTGCGTCCAGTATGCCGAAAAGCATCTTTTTGACGGAAAAAGGGATCTTAGGCAGACGGTAGAGGAACTGGAGAAGGTGATCGAGAAGGGGACGTTAGCGGGACTCTGCGAGAGCCGTTTTACCATCGGGGCGTTTGCAAGGCCGAGAAAGCAGGAAATCTTTTTCTGCTTCAACCGTTACCGGAGCTTAAAGCTGTAACCGTACGAAGCGGCAGGCGTTTGCGCCTATCGTTGGAAAATATGGTATCCGCTCGAAAAAGTCGGGAAGGACTTGTCATTACGATCATCGACAGTCTGGGAGCCGGAAACACAAAGAACGGGCAGTCTTAGGCTGGACAGAGAATGGTTTTTGTGCTATACTGGCACCGGATATAGAAACGCGCGGGAGTATGATAGAACCAGCGCTGTAAGAAAGAGAGAGGTGAAAGGATGAAGAAATTTTCCTGCAGATAAAAAAATAGACGCAGAAAGACCGGCTTTGCGGGGCTTTATGCGGGTTGCAGGGAGATTTCCGTCCGTTTGTTCATAAAGTGCGTGCATGCACCGTGCAGCGTTTGCCAAGGTATGGCTGCCGTTTCGGGCATGTCCCGGTATAAAGGAATTATGGCGTTTAGGGGCCGCGGGGATCGAGTTTCCTGCGGCCCTTTTGCGCCCCGCATCTTGTGAACGGAGGTGCAGTGTATGTCAAAAATTCAAGCGGAGGGACTTACCTTTTCTTATCCGTCAAGCGGCGATCTGATTTTCGAAAATGTGGATTTTCAGATCGATACGGACTGGCGGCTGGGGTTTGTCGGCAGAAACGGGCGCGGGAAAACCACGCTTTTGCGGCTTCTGATGGGAGAGTATGAGTACGGAGGGAGAATCCAGGCTTCGGTTTCCTTCGATTATTTCCCTTATCCGGTTCAAAATCCGGAGCGCATGACGGAAGAGATCCTTAGAGAAATCTGCCCGGAGGCCGAAGAATGGGAGTTCATGAAGGAGCTTTTCGGGCTGAAAATACGGGAAGACGCGTTTTGGCGGCCGTTTGAGACGCTTTCCAACGGGGAGCGGACCAAGGTGCTCTTGGCGGCGCTGTTTTTAAAGGAAGGGAATTTCCTTTTGATCGATGAGCCGACGAACCATCTGGATATGGAGGCCAGGGCGGCGGTCGCGGAGTATCTTAGGAGAAAAAAGGGATTTATCCTGGTGTCTCATGACCGGTATTTTCTGGATCTTTGCGTCGATCATATTATGGCGTTAAACCGGACCGATATCGAGGTCCGGTCTGGAAATTTTTCTTCCTGGATGGACGCGTTTTGCCGGCGTCAGGAAGCGGAGCTTTCCCAGAATGAACGGTTAAAGAAGGATATCCGGCGGCTGAAACAGTCGGCGCTCCGGACGTCCATGTGGTCGGATCAGGTGGAAGCGTCTAAGATCGGGGCGGCAGATAAAGGCTATGTGGGACATAAATCAGCGAAAATGATGAAACGGGCGAAAAGCATCGAGGCCAGGCAGGAAAAAGCGATGGAAGAGAAAGCGGGTCTTCTTAAAAATCTGGAGACGGCGGAGGATTTAAAGCTGATTCCCCTTTCTTACCGGTCGGAGCTGCTGGCGTCTTTTGAGGCGGTTTCTCCGATCTTTCACGGGCGGCCGGTCTGCGAACCGGTTTCGTTTGCCGTAAACCGCGGCGACCGGATTGTCCTTGACGGAAGGAACGGGAGCGGGAAGAGCAGCCTGTTAAAGCTTTTGCTGGAAGAGGTTTCAGAGCGGGGAACCCTGCTTTCGCAGACGGTATCCGGTCTGCCATCGAAAGAGGAGACTCAGAAACTGGAGCATACGGGTCGGATTCTTGTAGGTTCCGGCTTGATCGTATCCTATGTTTCACAGGATACGTCCTTTTTGAAAGGCAGCCTGTCGGAGTTTGCGGAAAAAAGCGGGATCGATGAAACCTTATTAAAGGCGATTCTGCGGAAACTGGACTTTGGGCGGGAGCAGTTTGAAAAAGGGATGGAGAATTTTTCCGGAGGCCAGAAGAAAAAGGTCCTGATCGCCAGAAGCCTTTGCGAGCAGGCCCATCTTTATGTGTGGGACGAGCCGCTGAACTTTATCGATATTTATTCTAGGATGCAGATTGAACGGCTGATTTTGGAAATGAGGCCGACGCTGCTTTTGGTGGAGCATGACCGGGCGTTTCGGGATGCGGCGGCAGGGAAGACGGTGCGGATGGAACCGGCTGCAAAATAGAAGACCGTTGATTGATGGGGAGCGGATGCTGGATGGAGAGAGACGGTTCGATGGAGAGAGACGATTTGACGGAGAGAGATGATTCGATGGGAAGAAACAATTTGGCGGAGAGAGACGATTCAATAGGAAGAGATTATTTTTTAGTAACGGAACGGCTTGGATTTTCTAAATGGGGACGGGATGATCTGGAGCTGGCGAAGCGCTTGTGGGGAGATCCGCTGGTGACCCGGTATATCTGTGCGTCCGGCAGATTCAGTGAGGAGGAAATTGCCGGGCGTTTAAAACTGGAGATTGCCAATGAAAGCCGGTACGGCGTTCAGTATTGGCCGGTTTTTCTGCGTAAGACAGGGGAATTGGTCGGATGCTGCGGGCTGCATCCCCATGGCGAAGACGGGGAATATGAGCTTGGATTTCATTTGCGCCCGGATTTTTGGAAGCAGGGACTGGCGCAGGAGGCCGGAACGGCTGTGATCGGGTATGCGTTTGAAACCCTTCACGCCAACCGGCTGTTCGCCGGCCATAACCCTAATAATACGGCGTCGGCCGGAGTTTTGAAGCGGCTGGGATTCATCTATATCGGAGATGAATTTTACGCGCCCACCGGGCTGTACCATCCGTCGTATATACGGAGGGCATAGGAAGAGAAGGGCTGCCGGTAATGGCAGCCAGACTCGGCTGTGGTCTTTTCCATTATAATGTATGGATTTCTTCTTCTAGCTCTCCAACGGTCTCCATCATGGTTTTAAAAGACGGAATTTCTCCATAAAGCATATTTTGCATGGAAGTGTAGTCTTCCTGTAACGTATCTAGGCGGTATAATGGAGGAAGCAGCTTTATAGTGGCCGGAACAGCCTCCGGGTAGCGCGCCCAGGCCCGCGGA
>DVFQ01000139.1 GCA_018713185.1 Candidatus Copromonas avistercoris (nom. illeg.)
CCATCCTGTTTTATCCCGTCCATCCAGTCCACAATATCTGGTATAAACAGCGTCAAATACCGCTCAATATCACGTCAAAAAAGCACGAACCCTAGTAGGAGACAAAATACTCCGCCGCGTTCTCCGGGAAAAATTCCTTAAACTCGGAATAGAGCTGGGCCGCCAGGGTTTTATTATGAGCAATGATCAGCGTCGGCTTGTTCAGCGCCTGGATGACGTTGGCCATAGTGAACATCTTGCTGGAACCGGTAACGCCCCTGCGTCTTTACCAGCCCGCCTGACCTTTAAAAACTCCACAATCTGCTTAACCGATACCGGATAATAAGCGTTGGCGTCCACGCCGACATCATATCTCCGGATTCCATCCTCCCTATTTTTCCGATTGTATTCCTCTCCTGCGTGAATGTGACCGTGAAGATGGATGCTTCCGCTGTTTTTCTTCGGCCAGGACAGCATTGGATAATGCATCAGCGCAAAATAAATTCCATCGCAAGAGATCGTTTTAAAATCACAGATCTCCTCAAATAAACCTTCATCGTATATTTTATCATGGTTTCCGCGAACTAAAATCTTCTTTCCCTTCATCCGGCGAATCCACTCATTCGCCTGAGGCACCGGAAGATGGTGGCAAAGGTCCCCCAAAAGATAAACCGTATCATTTGTTTGCACGACTGAATTATAATGCTCCAGCAGACATCGGTTCATTTCCTCCACATTGGAAAACGGGCGCTGCTGCATTTCAATAATCCCCCGATGCCCCAGGTGCAGATCGCTTGTAAAATATACCATCTTATTTCTTCTCCGCTTAATTTACCCTTCCTTCTGCTTTTCTCCCCTCGACTTCTCTTCTTTCTGCTTCTCCTTCTCCCGTTTCTCCTTGATCCTCTCTTTCAATCGGAAGAAAAGCTCCAGCGCCATTTGATTCGCAATCTGTCCCATAATCCTCTCCTATCTCAGCCAACATCCATCTTTTTTCTTAAATAAACCATATCCTTTAGAAGAACCCCGGCCTCATAAATCGGATGATCATACTGTTCGGTAAAGAAATTTTTCACTGTATGGGACCTGCGAAATCCACAGGCCTCATAAAACGGGACTGTAAGAGGACTGTCTCCAGTCCCCACCTGCAGAATCCCATACTGTCCCCGGTAACGCTCCTCCAGGAACCGGATCATAGCCGTCCCATATCCTTTTCTCTGATATTCCGGCCAAACAGCAAGATTTTTCAGTTCCAGAATCCCGCCGCCCTCGTCTGTCACCACGCATACCGCGCGTACGCCGTCCTCAAACAGCGCGTACATACTGCCCCTATCCAAATACCGGTCGATCATAGATTCCTGTTCATCCGCCAGCAGCAAAAGTTCAAGATATTCTTTTTTATTCTCCCTGATTTCTACAATTTTCATAGGGCTCCCTGGGGCGACAGCCCTTGATTGCTCCCCAGGGAATCATAGACTGCCTCAAAGCCGCCCTCCGGCGCCAAAGCAATAAAGCACCGGCCGTCCCCATAAGTTCCGTAAAGCCGCAAAAGATCGATCATCCGCTCCTTTTCAATGGAAACGCAGCCGGAAGTCTCTGTCCGTCCACCGCCATGGCAGTGAATAAATAAAGCCGACCCCTTCTTTGGCAGCGCGTTCCGGTTATACCCCATATCCAAGCAATAATCATAATAGTCAGCATATCCGGCGGTCCCTACCCATTCGCCTTCTCCCGTTTCACCAGTGACTAACCGATTCTTCTCGTCTGACCAAAGATAGCGTTCATCTACTTGAATATAATTTTCCGGGAAGCCCTCTAAGGCTTCCTTCTGTCCGAAGGGAGTATTCAATTCAAAAAGACCGATGGGCGTCGTCTTATCTCCCGAAATCCGGTTGGCGCTCATCCCGTTCCTTCCCAGGTATCCGCTGGTTTCAAACCGCAGCTCCCACCGGCCCTGGCCGTTCTTCTCATAAGCATAAACCTGGCTGCTGCTGCCTCCGGTTCCTTCCACTACAGCAAGAACCGCCGCATTTTCCGGAAGCCGGAACTGGTTTACTGAAAACGAGGCCGTTTGTGCACCATCTGCCGCAGGCTCAGAAGCCTTCCCATTCTCTTCTAATAGGTTCTCCTCTCCCAGGATCCCTTCGCCTAAATTCTCTCCTCCTGGATTCTCTTCCCCCAGGCTCCCTTCCCCTGGGTTCTCCTCCGGCGCCAATTCTGCCCATTCCTCCTTCGACATCCCCGGCCCGAAATCTGCCAGCGCCGGAAGCGGGGCGCCGAACCCAATAAAAAGGGCCAGCGCCGCCGCTCCAAGATAAATTCCAGATCTTCCAACAGGTTTTTTTCTATCTTTCCTCATTCTGCTCTGCAAGCCTCCTTCTTTTAAAGGCTCCTCCTTCTTTTTTCCTGCAAAGGCCCCTCTTTCGTTTTAAAACCAGAAAAGCCAAAAGGCCCTTCCTGCCGGATTGAACAGGAAGGGCTTCCGTACCGTTTTTTCTATAATTCCTATTTTACAAGAGCCAATGTCTCTCTCGCGATCGCCAGCTCCTCGTTGGTCGGAACGATCATAACCTGAACCGCGGAATCCGGAGTGGAGATGATCCGGTCAACGCCTCTTACATCGTTGGCCTTATCGTCGATCTTGACTCCAAGGTAAGACAGATGCTCGCATACTGCCTTTCTCATGTTCTTGTCATTCTCGCCCAGTCCTGCCGTGAAAGCGATGATATCAACGCCGTTCATAGCCGCCGCATATGCGCCGATGTACTTGATCACACGGTAGTTAAAGGTCTTTAATGCCTTTGCCGCCCGCTCGTTTCCTTCATTTGCTGCGCTTTCGATATCGCGGAAGTCGCTGGATACGCCGGAAATTCCCAGAACGCCGGACTTCTTATTCAGCACGTTCATCACGCCCGCGATGTCCAGGTTCTCTTTCTTTGCGATGTATTCCATGATCGCCGGATCCATATCTCCGGAACGGGTTCCCATGATCAGGCCCTCAAGCGGCGTTAAGCCCATGCTGGTATCAACGGATTTTCCGTGGTCAACCGCGGACAGGCTGGCGCCGTTTCCAAGGTGGCATACGATAATCTTCAGATCCTCATAGGGCTTTCCTGCCAACTCAGCGGCCTTCTTGGAAACAAAGCTGTGAGAGGTTCCATGGAAGCCGTAGCGTCTTACTTTGTACTTCTCATAATACTCATAGGGAAGGCCGTAGAGATATGCCTCCTCCGGCATGGTCTGATGGAACGCCGTATCGAATACCGCTACCATAGGAGTATTGGGCATTAATTCCTGGCAGGCGCGGATTCCGATCAAGTTCGCCGGGTTATGAAGGGGAGCAAGATCGTTGCACTCCTCGATCGCCTTCATTGCCTCTTCTGTTAAAAGCGTCGAAGAAGTGAAGTTTTCTCCGCCATGGACAACGCGGTGTCCAACAGCTCCAACCTCGTCCAGGCTCTTGATCACGCCGTTTTTCTCATTGGTCAGCGCGTCCAGGACCATCTGGATCGCCTGCGTATGGGTCGGCATCGGAGAAACCGTAACTTCCTTTTCTCCGCCAGCCGGCTGGTATGTAATCTGGCTGCCTTCAATTCCGATTCTCTCGCAAAGGCCCTTTGCCAGAACAGCCTCCGTATCAGAATTGATCAGCTGATACTTTAAGGAAGAACTTCCGCAGTTAATAACTAAAATGTTCATAGGTAACCCCTCCAATTTTTTATTCCTGGGCCGGGAAATCAGCCCCGGCTCCAATATCATTTACTTTTTCTTATTACGCCATCTGCGCCTGTACGGCAGTCAGGGCAACAACGCCGACGATATCGGCGGCGGAGCATCCGCGGGATAGATCGTTGACCGGTCTTGCGATACCCTGGAGCATCGGGCCGTAAGCCTCTGCCTTCGCCAGTCTCTGAACCAGCTTGTAGCCAATATTTCCGCAGTCCAGGTTGGGGAAGATCAAAACATTGGCATGTCCTGCCACCTTGCTGCCCTTCGCCTTAGAAGCCGCCACAGACGGAACGATAGCCGCGTCAAGCTGCAGCTCGCCGTCTACGTTTAACTCCGGATATTTCTCATGGGCGATCTTTACAGCCTCAACCACCTTATCAACAAGGGCATGCTTTGCGCTTCCCATGGTGGAATGGGACAGCATCGCAACCGCCGGCTCCTCGCCTACCAGAGCCTTGAAGCTCTTGGCGCTGCTGTCTGCGATCACCGCCAGCTCTTCCGAGGTAGGATCCTGGTTTAAGCCGCAGTCGGCAAACAGGAAGGTTCCGTTGGCTCCAAATTCGCAGTTGGGAACATCCATGATAAAGAAACCGGAAACCAGCTCTGTTCCGGGAGCCGTTTTCAAAATCTGAAGCGCCGGTCTTAAGGTATCGGCCGTCGCATGGCAGGCTCCGGCAACCAGGCCGTCCGCGTCGTTTTCCTTAACCATCATAACGCCGTATGTGATATAGTCCGCCTTTAAGGTTTCGCGGGCTTTCTCTAAGGTCATTCCCTTTTTCTCTCTTAAGTGGAAAAGGGTCTCCGCATAATGCTCAAACTTGGGATCCGTCTCCGGATCAACGATCGCAACGCCGGTAAGATCCGCGCCCAGCGCTTTGGCGTCCGCCATAATCTTCTCTTCATTTCCAAGCAGGATCAGGTTCGCCGTTTTCTCCTTCATAACCTGCGCGGCGGCAGTCAGAGTTCTCTCGTCGTTGCTCTCCGGCAGCACGATCGTCTTAACGTCCTTTCTTGCTTTTTCCTTCATAAGATCAATAAAAGCCATGGTAAAAACTCCCTTCTGTTTCGGATTCGTTTTTGTTTCCATATAGATTTATTATATCGCAGTCCTACCCTTCGGACAAGACCGCTTTTTGTTATTTTTTGCATTTTTTTCAATACTGACTGGCAAAAAATCCTCCGGCGCGATTATTGGTACATATTGATGGCGGAAACGCGCTTTCGTAAGATAAAAGAGCCGCCAACCGGTAACATCCCTTCGCAACCGGCTGGCGGCTCTCGCCTTCGTCCTTCAAAAACCTATTAGATTTTTTCGTAGTGCTCTACGTCTACAACAAAGATAATCGCGCCGCCGACTTCAACGGTCATCGGCATGGTCGCGCAGTTGATCATCGCGGAACCGGAGACATAGGGCATATTGATTGTAATCTTCTGGCGCTGTCCGCATTCGTGCTTGATAATCTCGATGGCATCATGGACACGGTCCGCTTCCGTACCGATCATCAGCGTCGTATTCCCTTTCTTTAAGAATCCGCCGGTTGTAGCAAGACGGGTTACGCTGAAATGCTCTTTCGTAAGTGCGGTAACTACTTCATCTTCATTGTCGTAACGCACGATAGCATAAATTAATTTCATACAATCATCCCTTTCTAATAATTCTTGCTATTGCATCAAGCTTTGTTTTATTATATAGTTATTTCATCTATTTGTCAAACATCATAAGGAGTTTTTAATGAAATCGACAGGAATTATTGCGGAATTCAACCCTTTTCATAACGGACACCTGTATCATCTGGAAGAAACCCGGAAATTGACCGGCTCCGACTTCCTGATCGCCGTCATGAGCGGCGATTTTACCCAGCGTGGCTTTCCCGCCGTTTACCGAAAATATATGCGGACCCGGTCCGCCCTTCTTTCCGGGGCTGATCTGGTAATCGAGATGCCCGTCTTTGGAACCCTTGCGGCGGCGGCTGATTTCGCCGACTGCGGCGTTTCCCTGCTGGCGGCTGCCGGCATTGCCGATTTCCTTTCCTTCGGAAGCGAATGCGGCGATCTGGCAATGCTGAAGGAACAGGCTGTCCGCGCTCAGGAAGAAACCGCCGGCCAGTCCGATCTGATCAAGAAAGCGCTCCGTACCGGGATTTCCTGGCCCAAGGCCAGGGCCATGGCCTACGAGGACTCGGGCGGCCTCTCCGCCTCTCCCAACGATATTTTAGGGATGGAATATCTTCGGGCCTTAAATAAATATCATGCTCCCATGACACCGGTGACCGTAAAACGAACCGACCCCGGCTACCACTCAGACAAGCGAAGCGGCTCCTTCGCTTCCGCCTTCGCCATCCGCCAGGCGTTAGAAAAAAAGGATGAACGCTTTCTTTCGGACGTCCTTCCCGAGGCTCATTTCTACGCCCTAAAAGAAGAAGGCTGCCCCGAAATCCGGATCAGCGATTTTGACTTTCTTTACAATTACCGGCTCTATTCCATGTCCCCAGACGAGCTTTTCCATACGGCCGGGATGCCGGAGGCATTGGCGAGACGGATCGACAACAGCCGCCTGTGCTTTGACTCTGCAAAAAACCGGATCCAGACGCTGAAAAGCCGCCAGGATACCTATACAAAGGTCAGCCGGTGCCTGGCCAACGCCGCTCTCGGGATCACAAAAGAGGACCAGGAAAGCTTCAAAACCTTGCAGAGCGCTCCCTGGATCCGGATTCTGGGGTTCCGCCGCCAGGCTACGCCTCTGCTGGCGGAATTAAAAAAGCGGGCCCAGGTTCCCGTCATCACAAAAACAGCCGACGCCAAGAACCTGCTGTCTGAAAAAGCCTTAAGACTGTTTGAAAAAAATCTGCAGGCGTCGGAGCTTTACCGGATGGCCTGCGAACAAAAAACCGGGCGACCCATGAAAAATGAGTACACCCGGTCCCTGATCATCTTATAAATGCTTACGGCCCTTAATCCTGATGGTCCTCTTCCATCAGCAGCCTGTATAACGTCGGCTTTACATGGAGCGCTTCCATTACCGCCTCAATTTCTTCCCGGTTCTCCTTTTTCTTTCCCTGGCGGACCGCGCGGATCAAAAGGTTCTTCGGCGTATGCTCCATATCGATAAATTCCAGGATCTGAACCCGATAGCCCATGTATTCCAGGATCTGGGCCCGCAGGGCGTCCGTATAAAGAGCCGCCATCCGCTCCTTAATGATCCCGTAGCCGAACACCGGGGCAAACAGGCCGCTTTCCATCTGCCGGTTCAGCTCATGCTGGCAGCAAGGCACGGAAAGGATCACCTTCGCGCCCCAGCGGACCGCCTTCTCCAACGCATAATCCGTCGCCGTATCGCAGGCATGGAGCGTAACCACCATATCCACCCGTTCCACTCCCTCATAGGAAGCAATATCGCCTGTTGAAAAAGACAGAGCGTCGTACCCGCAGCGAACCGCCAGCTCGCTACAGCGGCGAATCACATCCGCTTTTAAATCCAGCCCGATGATCCGCACCGGATATCCCTTAAGCTCTTTTAAATAATAATACATGGCAAAGGTCAGGTACGATTTTCCGCAGCCGAAATCCAAGATCACAGACTCCCGGTCCCGATCCAGCTTCGGCAGCACATCCTCGATAAATTCCAGAAACCGGTTGATCTGACGGAATTTATCATATTTCGCGTGTACCACCTGCCCGTCCGCCGTCTGCACGCCCAGTTCCACCAAAAACGGAACCGGAATCCCTTCTTCCAAAATATAATTCTTCTTTCGATTGTGGGAGATCCCCTGCTGCCAGGCCTGCCGGAGCGCCTCGCCGGATAGATCGGCCCCGGCTTTTCCTCCGGCCTTTGACGGCGTCGTCTTTTTTCTTACATGGATCGTCGCCTTCCCCTTTTTGCTCACCAAAAGGGAGCCGCTCTTCTCCTCCGCCTCCAGCTGCAGCTGGCGGAATACCGGCCCCATCAATTCTTCAAGGAAGGAGATCATCGCTTCCCGATCCATATTTTCATGGAACACTTGGTTCCCGATCCATTTCTCCGCCTGGTACCGGACCCGGCCTCCCGCCAGAACCGGCCGAAGCTTCAGCTTTTTCATTTTATCCGCTGAAACCGAGCCGCTGGCAACGGCCGATAAAAAACCGGGCTGCAGAAAATCCTCCAGAAGTTCCCGGATTTTTTCCCGGCCCGATTCCCGCTTCCCCTCCGCAAAACCACACGTCGATTCCCGTTTTTCCTCCGCAAATCCGCTCATCGCTTCCCGCTCCATCCTTTCCTCAAAAGCTTTGGATATGCCTCCAAGTGAGCGTAATCATTAAACCGGTTCAAAAAGAAGCGGCCGTCAAAGCCGCGGAAAACAAATTCCGTGATCCCGCAGTTTTCCAGATGTCCGGCAAGAAGCTGCGTTTTTGCCAGATCCATTCCCAGATAATGGGCCGTCAGGCTACGGATCACACCGCCGTGGGTCACCACCGCCACCGCCTCGTACGGCCGCTCCAAAATCTCCTCCATCACCGGCTCTGCCCGCCGTACCACATCCGCCGCGCATTCCCCGCCGGGATAGGAAAGATCCCGGTCCATTTTCGCCCGCTCCCGCAGAAACAGCTCATAGCGCTCGGCGATCACCTCATCGGAAAGCCCTTCCAGATCGCCGAAAGAAATCTCCCGAAGCCCGGTCCGGATCACTCTGGGGACCCTTAGGCTCTCATTGAGGATTTCCGCCGTCTCCATGGCCCGCAAAAGATCGCTGGACCAAATCTCCCCGATATTTTCCTCCAAAAGCCGTTTTCCAAGCAGCCGCGCCTGCTCTCTTCCCTCAGGCGAAAGCGATACGTTCACATTGCACAGAGGGCTTTCCTGGCGCCCATGCCTGATCAGATAGATTCTCATACATTTCCTCACAGCGTGATAATTTCCGACATATGATCCCGCCCGGCAATGGCGATATGAAAATCTGACGCCCGATAGGGACAGTCGCCTTCATCCACCTCCAGCTTTACCGTCTCGTAGGCCAGTTCCGGCAGATTATTTTCTTTGCTCAGATGGCCCAGCAGGATATGCTTTAACCGGTCGTTTAAAATACAATTCAACAGCCTTCCGGCATTCTCATTGGAAAGATGGCCGAAATCTCCCATGATCCTGCGCTTCAAATAATATGGATACGGCCCGGTCTCCAGCATCCTGAGATCATGGTTGGATTCCAAAAGCACCGCGTCCAGATCCAGAAGATGATCGATGGTGTACTGATTAAAATGCCCCAGATCCGTAGCCACCGCTACGGCCTTTAAGTCCGTCTGGATTCGGTAGGCCACCGGGTCCGCCGCGTCATGGTCGATATGGAAGGGCTTCACCGTCAGATCCCCGACGGCAAAGTCTACATCCGGCAGGACCGGATGAAAAAGCTCCTCCGGATATTCCCCTAAGCTTTTTATCTTTTTGATCTCCTTAAGGGTTCCCGCCGTTCCATAGATGGGAATCTGGTACTTTCTTGCCAGGACGCCCAGCCCCCGGATATGGTCGGAATGTTCATGGGTAATGCAGACCGCGGAAAGTTCCGACGGCTTTAATCCCACCTCAAACAGCCCCTGTTCGATCCGTTTGGCGCTGATACCCACGTCCACGAGGATATGGGTCTGATCGGTTCCTACATAAATGCAGTTTCCGCTGCTTCCGCTGGCGATACTGACAAATCTCATGATACAAAAATCTCCTCAAGCTGTTTTTTTATCTCTTCCCGGCCCTTGTTGTTGTCGATGATCCGATCCGCCATCTGGCGGTACTGTTCCTCCGAAGCCTGTCCGGCGATGATGGCTTCACACTTTTCTCTGGAATATCCCCGGTTTTCCATCAAACGGAGGATCCGGTTTTCCCTTGACGCATATATATACCAGATCTCGTCGAACAGCCCTTCGGGGGCCGTTTCAAATACGGCGGCCTCAATGATCACCAGCCGCTCCTTTGCCGTTTCGGCCCGTCTTTTTATCTCCTCCCAGACCATGGGATGGATCAAGCCGTCCACGATTTTCTTGGCCTTGGGATCCTGAAACAAAAGCGCCGCCAGCGCGTTCCGGTCCACGGCTCCATCCGCGCCGATAAAGCCGGTTCCAAGGGCTTTTGTTACCGCCAATAGCCCCTTCGTCCCCGGCTCCATAAGCTCATGGGCAATCGTATCCGCCAGAAGGATCCTGGCCTTATATTCCGTTCTAAGAACTTCCAAAACCGTACTTTTTCCGGCTCCGACCCCGCCGGTTACGCCGATGATCCGCTTCCCGTCCATTCTTATTTTCCTTCCGTATCTCTTTCTATTTTGCCTCAAACCAGCTGTTTCCGGAATGCATATCGATTTCCAGCTCCACCTTCAGCTTCGCCGCCTGGCGCATCTCCTCAGACAGGATCTTTTTCACCTGTTCCAGCTCCAAAACCGCTGTTTCCACGAGCAGCTCATCATGAACCTGGAGGATCAGCCGGGAAGAAAGCCCTTCTTCCCGAAGCCTCCGGTCCACCCGGATCATGGCGATCTTGATGATATCCGCCGCCGTTCCCTGGATCGGGGAATTCATAGCCACCCGCTCGCCGAAGGACCGCTGCATGAAATTCGCGGACTTTAATTCCGGCACCGGCCGCCTCCTGCCGAACATGGTGGTTACATATCCCTGTTCCTTCGCATGCTCCACCAGCCCGTCCAGGAAGATTTTTACCTGCGGATAGGTTTCAAAATATTTATTGATATACTCCAGCGCCTCTTTCCTGGTGATGCTCAGATCTTCGCTTAACCCGAAGGCGCTGATTCCGTACACGATCCCAAAGTTGACCGCCTTGGCGTTGCGCCGCTGCAAAGGCGTAACCTCATTTAACGGGACGTGGAACACCTCGGAGGCCGTAATGGCGTGAATATCCTGGGCGCTCTTATAGGCCTCGATCAGCCGCTCGTCCCCCGAAAGATGGGCCAGCACCCGAAGCTCGATCTGGGAATAGTCGGCGTCCAGAAATACAAACCCTTCCTTCGGCACAAACACCTTGCGGATTTCCCGGCCCAGCTCCATACGGATGGGAATATTCTGCAGATTGGGCTCGGTGCTGGAAATCCGGCCGGTGGCCGTAATGGTCTGGTTAAACCGGCTGTGGATCCGCCCGTCCTCTGCAATGAAGCTCTCCAGCCCTTCCGCGTAGGTGGAATTTAATTTTGTATATTGGCGGTACTCCAGGATCTTCTCGATCACCGGATAATCCGGAGCCAGCTTTTCCAGCACGTCCGCCGCCGTAGAATAACCGGTTTTCGTCTTTTTCCCGCCCTTGATCTTCATCTTGTCAAACAGGATCTCTCCCAGCTGCTTGGGCGAATTGATATTAAACTGCTCCCCGGTCATCTCCCAGATTTCCTGCTCCAGGACACGGATCTTCTCCTTTAAGCGCATTCCGTAGGCATGGAGTTCTTCCCGCCGCACCAGGATTCCTTCTTCCTCCATATGGTACAGCGCGTAGATCAACGGAAGCTCAACCGTACGGTAAAGCTCTTCCATTCCCTCTTCCCGCAGCTTTTCCAAAAGCGGCGGGCCGGCCATATACGCCGTATAAGCCATATATCCGGCGCAGACCAGAGCCGCTTTCGGCTCCTGCTCCCATGCGGCCTCAAAGGTCATTTTCTTTAACAGATCCCCGCGGGAAGGCACGGATATTCCAAGGTAATCCCTGGCGATGTCGTCATATTCATAGGTATCTTTTAACGGATTTAGAAGATACGCCGCCACTCCCGCGTCATAGACCGTATCCCCGTAGGAAAGCCCAAGAAACGGAAGCGATCCTTTTAAATCCAGCATCCAGACCTCGCCCAGGCGGCAAAGATCCGCCAGCCGGCCGGCAAGGAAACCTCCGGTAAGGAGCCCGCCGGACTTGATCCAATAGCTGTCCTCTTCGGAAAAACAAAGGGCCGCGCCAACAATCGCTCCTTTTTCCGCGATCAGCTGAGCCCCTGCGCGGCCGCCGCCCGAAACATGGGCTTCGGCCTTCGCAAATACGGCCTCGGCTTCCTCAAACGCCTCTATCCCATGGAAATTTTCCTCCAGGCTGTTTTCCTTTCTGGCCGCTTCCCCAAATTTAGCCGCAATGGACTTAAAGCCCAGCTGCTTTACCAGCTCATACGCCTCCGGCGTAAACAGATCGCCGGCCTTCGCGTCCGCGGCGGAAAACTCCACCGGCGCTTCGGTGCAGATTTTGGCCAGCGTATAGGAGAGCTTTGCCAGCTCCCGGTTTTCCTCCAGGGCTTTCTTTGCCCGGGGCGGCTTCACCTCGTCCAGATGGGCGTAAAGATTTTCCAGGCTGTGAAACTGGACGATCAGGCTGGTCGCCGTTTTCTGCCCGATAGAAGGGACTCCGGGAATATTATCCGACGCGTCGCCCATTAACGCCTTCACATCGATAAACTCCTTTGGCGTCACCTGGTATTCCCGCTCCACATCCTGGGGGTAATAGTGATGAACCTCCGTCAGCCCGCGGCTGGTCTTCGGGATACTGATCTTGATATGCTCGTCGGCCAACTGCAAAAGATCCCGGTCTCCGGAAAGGATCGTAACCTCCATTCCCTCCTTCTGCGCCCGCTTTGCCACCGTCCCCAGGATATCGTCGGCCTCATAGCCCTCTTTTGTGAAAATCGGGATCCCCATAGCCGAAAGAACCTGCTTCATGACCGGAACCTGCTCCCGCAGCTCTTCCGGCATCGGCTTTCTCGTTCCCTTATAATCCCCGTACATTTCATGACGGAACGTGGGCGCCTTCAAATCAAAGGCCACCGCCAGATACTCCGCCTGTTCCTCCTCCAGCACCTTAAACAGGATATTTAAAAACCCGTAAACAGCGTTCGTATGAAGCCCCGCTGAATTGGTCAGCGTGGGGACACCATAAAAGGCACGGTTTAAAATACTGTGCCCGTCGATCAAAACAATTTTTCCCATTGCCCTCTCCTGAAGTTGGTATAACCATCCTGCGCTTTTTTACAGGACGTCAAAAAAACAAAAATCCCGTCTGGTGCCAGATGCGGATCTGAAGAAGAACTTCCACGATCAGCGCCATTCCCATTAACGTCCCCACGGCACAGCGGATCACCTGCAGGACCAGATACCGGTTGATCACCGCAGAAGAATCCGCAAGCTTCCGTTTCAAGTCGCCGACGATATCGTAAGTACCGTCGGCCTGATCCAGCTTTTTAAGACCCACGTCGACCATGTAGTGGATCTCCAGCTCTTCTCTGCAGTTGGGACAATTTTTGATATGGTCGATGAACTCCTCCAGTTCCATAGGCGAAAGCTCATCCTTAATGTAAGGAACCACCAGCTTTTCCGCTTCCTGACAGGTCATACGCAATCACCTCCGCAAGCTGTGAAAGATCATTATTTCCGCCGGACAGGACAAAGCAGACCTTCTCCTCCGGTTTTACCGGCAGCGTTCCCGCCAGAGCCGCGCCGATCCCCATAACGGAAGACGGCTCCGCGACGATTTTCGCCGAAGCGGCCAGCGTCACCATCGCCTTTTTGATCCATTCGTCCTCCACCGTCACCAGTTCGTCCACCAGCCGCTCTATAGCCTTAAAATTCTCCGGCTCCGCATGGTCTGTCCTTGTGCCGTCGGCGATGGTATCCACTTTTTCAAGCGTCACCGGCTTTCCTTCTTTTCTGCTTAAGGAATAGCGGGGCGCTCCGGCCGGTTCCATCCCGATCACCCGGATCTGCGGCTTCGTCCCCTTTGCCGCCGTCGCGACTCCGGTGATCAGCCCGCCTCCGCCAATGGGCACCACCAGCGTATCCATCGAAGGCTCATCCTCCAAAATCTCAAGGGCCATGGTTCCCTGTCCGGCCCGGACCTTGTCGTCGCCGTAGGGATGGATCTGGACCCGCCCTTCCTCCTTCATCAGCTCTTCTGCCCGCGCTTCCCGCTCGCTGCCAAGGGTTCCCACCAGCTCCACTCTGGCGCCGTAGGACTTCACTCCCGCTAACTTCGCCGGATTGCAGTTGACCGGCATCACGATCACAGCGTCAACACCGCACTGTCTGGCGGCGCAGGCGACTCCCCGGGCATGATTTCCTGAGGAACAGGCCACGATCCCTTTTTCCTTTTCCTCCTCGGTCAATGACAGCACCGCGTTCATCGCCCCGCGGATCTTAAAAGAACCGGTCAGCTGAAGATTCTCCGGTTTTAAATAAACCTGGCAGCCTAACACCGGATCCAGCGCCGGAACCCGCAGAAGCGGCGTCCTTAGGATACGGCCGAAAATCCGCTCTCTTGCTTTCTTTACGTCTTCCAGAGTAATCATGGACAAATCCCTCCTCTTTTCTTTCTACAGTATAACATCCGGCGGCCCGGGGAACAACCTCTTTTTTCGCGTTTACAGCCGTCATCCGCCGCCTTTCCGCATCGCCAAAGCCAGCGCCAGAATCGCGATTAAAAAGAGGAGCCGAAGCTCCCCTTTTTATTTCAGCTCTCCAACCGCGGGATGAAAGCTGATTGTAAGAATATCCTTCATCCGATGCATAGAAACTATTTTCCCTTCTGATGTCCAACGGAAATTTTGGCTCCCGCCCTCAGAAATCTCTTGATCTGCAGCCGGTTCAACTCCCATAAAGTCTGTTATCCGGTTCTTCCACTCCTCTGTTTCCGCTTCCGTAACCTCCCGGTCGCCGCTTACCGCCCATACCGAAACGGATTCCACGGTTTTCTCTTCTCCGCAAAGCGTATAGATCTGGCAGCTTCGCCCATACAGCTCAGCCTCATAGCTCCGTCCAATATAAAAGCTGCGATCCTCAGTCCAGTTTTCTTCTCCTCCGCCAAACAATCCCGCTGTATCCTTATCTTCCATCCCCACCATGCCGGCAATATCCTTAAGCTCCGCTGTCCGGCCCTCCTGCTGCTGCGCCTCCTCCGATATCTCCCGCTCCATTTCTGTCTGCGCTTCCCAATGTTCGCTGTTTTCAGTCGGAACAGCGGGCATCTCCGCAGGCTCGCCTTTCGTCAGCCGGCCGCAGCCGGCAAGATAACAGAAGACACAAACGGATAAGCCGTAAAGTTTCCATTTTTTTCTCATCCTTTTCTCCCTAATCTTTTACTCTGAAATCACAAACTCCTGCCGTCCTTCACTCCCGGGAGCGATTTCATACGGCTCAAATACAATGACCGGCTGCCCTGATTCGTTAAGGTAAAACGGCGTGTCCTCGCGGATCCCGTCAAAGTGTTCAAAATAAATGCCGCCCTCCTGCTGCCGTTCCCTGATCTGTCGTCTGATTTCCTGATCGGCCTTCTGCTTATAATTCTCTCCAAGAATATCGCTGAGACGAATCAAGCTTCCATCCTGCAAATCAATATTATAATATTTTGTTTCGCTGTAAGCGCTTGTCCAGTTTTCCGCTCCCATTACCGCCAGGGACAGGTATTGGTCTGACTGAGCTTTCACTTCATACCAGACCCGAATCTGAATATTATGGGCCTTCCACTCTTCTTCTGTGCCTCCCGTCGCAAAAAATGCGTCCCGATATTGAATCGCCCTTTTTTCCGCTTCGGCAGCATACTGTTCACAAAGCTGAAGAATTTCTTCATTGACCGACTGCTCTACGCCGTCCAAATCCTCCGCGATCACATCAATGCTGGGAATTTCTACGGATATTTCCAGATCATCCGTTTTTGCTTCATAGGAGCGGAAGGTAAGGACTCGCGCCAGCGCTCCGATCACAGGAATCTCTTCTGCGCTTTTCGCAAAAGCCATATTTGTATTCAAAGCCCCCGCAAAGATCAGGAGAACAGCCGCGGCCGCAGCCGCGCTCTTTTGAAGCCTCCGTGAAAAAAGCATCCTTTTTGAAAATTTCTCCATCTTCCTTCTCGCATCCTTCTCTTGTTTTTCTTTTGCCAGCCGGATCTCAAGCTGGACCCGTTCTGTCAGCTCGTCGGGAATCGGAATCTCATGATAGCGCTTCTTCGCTTCTTCGAATAAATTCATGTTTCTGCCTCC
>DVFQ01000140.1 GCA_018713185.1 Candidatus Copromonas avistercoris (nom. illeg.)
TTCATAAAATTTAAGAACTTTTACAGCAGAAGCCTGATTTATTTATTTTTTCTCGTTATTCCCGAATTTTCCTTCCCATAATCAGAATTATCGGTTTTCTTCTCAAATTATTTCTTTCCTGCATATTGGTCAGGAACTAAAAAAGGGGGTACTGCAAGATCATCCATATCGGGTGATAAAGCAGTCCCTCTTCCTTTAAACCATAGCTTTAATATTCCGAGTTGAGCAAAAAATCTGCTATGTGCATGGTCTTGATCCCCTCATAATTTCCCCCGGCAAAGTTGTCCGTCGTAAGAACATATTTGGGATAATTATCATGGATCGCAAGCAGCCGCTCATATTCCCGTTCTTTTGTCTTTTCCGAACGGATTTCCTGCGTAACCTGAACATAAATCTTCTCGTTCTGCCTCACCGCTATAAAATCAATCTCGCCGCTGCCTGTCTTTCCCACATAAACAGTATAACCCCGGCGGCAAAGCTCAAGATACACAATATTTTCAAGACTGGAATCAACACTGTCCGCATGATACCCAAGAACACTGTACCGCAGAGCGACATCGGCAAGATAAAATTTCTCCTGTGTCTTTAAAATTTCCTTTCCCTGCAGATCATACCTGGAACAGCGGTGAAGCAGATATGCCTTTTCTAGTTTTTCCAGATAGCTGTACACCGTCTCGTTGTCAAGGGAGCGGCGTTCCGCCTTCAGATAGTCTGCAATTGATTTCGCGGAAAACGTATTGCCGACATTGTTGAAAGTATATTTGACAACTCGCTCCAGCTGGTCTATTTTTCTGATTTGATTTCGTTTTACAACGTCTGAGAAAATTGTAGAATTGTAGATATCCTGAACGATCGTGTAAATTTCATCCTGGGAAAATGGCTGCAGATGGGCCGCTGGAAATCCGCCCAATCGGACATAATCGGCAAGCTCGTCTTTCGGGTCTCTGACGGCAGCAAGCTTATTCCTAAACGTCAGATATTCACGAAAAGACAGCGTAAAAACGCGGAAGGACACGTATCTTCCAGTAAGATAGGTAGATATTTCTGAAGACATCATCCTGGAGTTAGAACCCGTAATATAAATGTCAACATCAAAATCAGATGCCTAAGAATATCGCAAAAACCAAAAAGCGTCAACCAGTTTTGCGATTTATAACCGCAAAACCAGTTGACGCTTTATCTGATTGCGTATTAATTTAATTTTATGCTAGTCTGATTTCGTACGGATTGAATCGCCTATGGATTACCCCAGCCTTTCCTTGAAGTCCTCGTACCCGAACCGTTTCACCACCCGGCAGTCTCCCTTCTCGTCCATGACCGCGATGGACGGCAGGCACATGCCGTTGAAGGTGTTGTTTTTTACCATGGAGTAGATCGCCATGTCCTCAAAGTACAAGCGGTCGCCGGCGGCAATCTCCCGGTCAAAGGAATAATCGCCGATCACATCTCCGGCCAGGCAGGTGCAGGAGGACAGACGGTAGGTGTAAGCCTTCTCCCCCGGCATCCCGGAATCCTTAAGGGGCGGCCGGTAGGGCATTTCCAGCACATCCGGCATATGGCAGGCGGCCGACGCGTCCAGAACTAACGTCCGGATCCCATTTTCCACGATATCCATCACCTCCGTCGCCAGATATCCGGCATTTAAAGCGATCGCCTCGCCCGGCTCTAAATAAACCTCGACACCGTAGCGTTCCTTCACCCGCCGGATACAGCGAATCAGCCGGTCGATATCATAATCCGCCCGAGTAATATGGTGTCCGCCGCCCATGTTGAGCCACTTCATCCCGTTCAGATATTTCCCGAACTTCTCCTCGAACGCGTCCAGCGTCCGCTCCAGATCGTCGGAATTTTGCTCGCAGAGGGTATGGAAATGCAGGCCGTCCAGCCATCCCGCCAGATCGGCGCGGAAATTCTTTTCCGTTACGCCAAGGCGGGAGCCGGGAGCGCAGGGATCATAGATCGCGTGATCCCCCTGGGTGGAACACTCCGGATTCACCCGCATCCCCACGCTGACTCTCTTCCTATTACATAGGTCATGGTACTTTTCCAGCTGCGCGAAAGAATTGAATACAATATGCCCGCAGATATCCGTGATCTCCTCCATCTCCTCCGCTTTAAACGCCGGGGAAAAGATGTGGTTTTCCTTCCCCATCTCCTCATGGCCCAGCTTCGCCTCGAACAGCCCGCTGGCCGTCGTGCCGTCCAGATACCGCCCGATGAGCGGATATTCAAAAAAGCAGGAAAACGCCTTCTGGGCCAGGAGGATTTTGCAGCCGGCCTCCTCCTTCACCCGCTTTAAAATTTCCAGGTTTTCCTTCAGCTTTTTCTCGTCGATCACATAGCATGGAGTCGGAAGCTCATGAATCGTCATAGCTGTCTCCATTCCGCCATTACTCCACGATCTGCGGATTCTCGCAGACTACCCAGGGAAGTCCCCATCGGTTTAGCGCCTCCATATAGGGATCCGGATCAAATTCTTCGACGTTGAACACGCCGCAGCCCTTCCACTGTCCCGTTACCACCATCATCGCGCCGATCATCGCCGGAACGCCGGTGGTATAGGATACGGCCTGGGAGCCTACCTCCTTATAGCATTCCTGGTGGTCGCAGACATTATAAATATAGATGGTTTTCTCTTTTCCGTCCTTAACGCCCGTAAAGATGCAGCCGATATTGGTCTTTCCAACAGTCCTCGGGCCCAAAGACGCCGGATCCGGAAGCAGGGCCTTTAAAAACTGGATCGGAACGATCTCCTGGCCGTTATAGTTGATGGGCGTCGTAGAAAGCATCCCCACGTTTTCCAGACACTTCATATGGGTAAGGTAGCTCTGTCCAAAGGTCATAAAGAAGCGGATCCGCTTGACGCCGGGGATATTCTTCGCCAGGGACTCGATCTCCTCATGATGGAGCAGATACATATCCTTTTCGCCCACCTCCGGGAAATTGTACTCCCGCTTGATCTCCATGGGCTTCGTCTCAACCCAATGGCCGTTCTCCCAGTAGGAACCGTTGGCGGAAACCTCCCGAAGATTGATTTCCGGGTTGAAATTGGTGGCGAAGGGATAGCCATGATCGCCGCCGTTGCAGTCTAAGATATCGATGGTATGGATCTCGTCAAAATAATGCTTTAACGCGTACGCCGCGAACACGCTGGTCACGCCCGGATCAAAGCCGGTTCCTAAAAGGCCCATGATCCCGGCCTGCTTGAATTTCTCATCATAAGCCCACTGCCAGGAATAATCAAAGTAAGCGGTAAATCCTTCTTCCTTGCAGCGCTTTTCATAAACCGCCCGCCATGCCGGATCATCCGTGTCCTCCGGCTCATAGTTGGCCGTATCGATGTAGGAAACCTTCGTTTTTAAGCAGGCGTCCATCACCGTCAGATCCTGATAGGGAAGGGCCAGATTTAAGACCGCGTCCGGCTGATAGCGCTCAATCAGTGCCACCACTTCATCGGCGTTGTCCGCGTCCACCTGGGCCGTGGAAATCTTCGTTTTTGTCTTGCCCTCCAGCTGGGCCTTCAGCGCCTCGCATTTGGACACCGTGCGGCTGGCGATCATAATCTCCGTAAATACCTCGCTGTTCTGACAGCATTTGTGGACCGCTACCGACGCGACGCCGCCGCAGCCAATGATCAATAATCTGCTCATCTTTATCGTTCCTCCTCTTCCAAAAGATCCTCCACATATTTCGGCAGCATAAAGGCGCCGATATGCAGATGGGTGGTGTAATACCAGGTTTCAATTTTTCTTGCGTTCCATACCTCGGGCCTAAAATCCTTGATGGGATGGTACTTTTTCGACGCGAAGCCAAACAGCCAGTAGCCCGAAGGGCTGGTCGGGATATGGGCCTGATAGACGCGGCTGATGGGGAAGGAGCGGAATACCTTCCGGTGCATGTTCCGGCAGGCCATCTCATCCTCATCATAGAACGGGCTTCCATGCTGGTAAACCATGATCCCGTCCTCCCGCAGCGCGTTGTAGCAGCTTCCGTAAAACTCCTTGGTGAACAGTCCCTCCGTATGGCCGAAGGGATCGGTGGAATCGTTGATGATCAGATCATATCTAGCCTTCTTGCCCCGCAGGAACCGAAGCCCGTCGTCGTAATATACCTTCACCCGCGGATCCTCCAGGGCGCAGGCCACCTCGGGGAAGAACTGGCGCGACACGTCCACGAACATCTTATCGACCTCCACCACGTCGATATGCTCCACGGAATCATACTGCAGAAGCTCCTTAGCGACCCCGCCGTCTCCGCCGCCAATGATCAGGACATCCTTAACATGGGGATGGACCGCCATGGGAACATGGGTCACCATCTCGTCGTAAATAAACTCATCCTTTTCGGAAAATACGATCTCTCCGTCTAAGGAAATAAACTTTCCAAACTCCTCCGAATCAAACACGTCGATTTTCTGGTACTCGCTCTCCCCGGAAAACAGCTGCTTCTCGATCCGGATCGTCAGTTTTACATTATCAGTATGCAGCTCTGAAAACCAAAACTCCATTTCTCACTCTCCCATCTGCCGCGGCCAAAGCGGCTTCTTTGCCAGGCCTCCCGCGCCTGCGGGAAAATCGGCTTTCCCGCGCAAAACTTTTCTTTCGCAGCCAAGTCAGCATCTTCGCCCGGCCGCCATATCGGCTTCTTTATCCGCTAAATATTCGCCAGCACCTGCAGATGCTCCACCGCCGGATCCTCCGTCCCTTGCATGGAGCAGCCCTTTTCCTTGGCGTACAGGATATACTGGACCACATCGTCCGTGATCATCTCGCCGGGCGCTAAGATCGGGATCCCCGGCGGATAGCACATGACAAACTCGGCGCAGACCCGCCCGGAGGATTCCTCCACCGGGACCGAAACCTTGTCCGAATAGAACGCCTTCTGAGGCGACATGACCACCTTGGGCGAAATATACTCGCCGGAAAGGAGCCCGGTGCTGTCCTTGCGGTAGAGCCGCTCGATATCCGCCAGCGCCCCCACCAGCCGCTCGATATCCTGGATCCGGTCGCCAATGGAAATATAGGCCAGGATATTGCTGATATCGCCGAACTCGATCTGGATATCGTATTCGTCCCGCAGAAGATCGTAAACCTCGATCCCCGCCAACCCGATGTCTCTCGTATAAATGGAAAGCTTGGTAACGTCATAATCGAAAATACTGTTCCCGTTTACCAGCTCCTTGCCGTAGGCGTAGTAGCCGCCGATGGAATTGATCTCCTGTCTCGCGTATTCCGCCATTTCCACCACCCGGGCAAAGGACTGCTCGCCCCTGAGCGCCAGATTCCGTCTGGAAATATCCAGGCTGGAAAGAAGAAGGTAGGAGGCGCTTGTGGTCTGGGTCAGGTTGATGATCTGGCGCACATAATCGGCATTGACGCCTTTGTTTAAAAGGAGCAGGGAGCTTTGGGTCAGGCTCCCTCCGGACTTGTGCATGGAAACCGCCGCCATATCGGCCCCGGCCTCCATGGCGGAAACTGGAAGATTTTTCCCGAAATACAGATGGGTTCCATGGGCCTCGTCCGCCAGCACCTTCATTCCCCTGGCATGGGCCATCTCAACGATCGTCCGGATATCCGAACAGATCCCGTAATACGTCGGATTGTTGACGAACACCGCCACCGCGTCCGGGTTATCCTCAATGGCCTGCTTTACCTTTTCCACTTCCATTCCCAGAGAGATCCCCAGCTTCTGGTTCATCTCCGGATTTACGTAAACAGGAACCGCGCCGCAAAGCACCATGGCGTTGATCACGCTCTTATGGACATTCCGGGGCAGGATGATCTTGTCTCCGGCCTCGCAGACCGAGAGGATCATGCTCTGGACCGCCGAAGTGGTTCCGCCCACCATCAGATACGCCGCCGCCGCTCCAAAGGCGTCCGCGGCCAGCTCCTCCGCCTCCCGGATCACAGAAATGGGATGGCATAAGTTGTCCAGCGGCTTCATAGAATTTACATCCAGGGACACGCACTTTTCTCCCAGAAGCTGGACCAGCTCCGGGTTTCCGCGCCCTCTCTTATGTCCCGGCACGTCAAACGGCACCACTCTTTTTTTCTTAAATGCTTCCAGCGCCTCGTAGATCGGGGCTCTCTTTTGTCTCTCTCGATCCATTCCTCTACCTCACATCAACTAAGAAAGCGTCCTGCGGAGTATTTTCTATCCGGCAGGCAGCGAAAGTTTCACTAAATAAAAAAGCAGACGACGTAATTCCATCATCTGCTTTCACGATTCTTATTCCATTGGCGGCAGGGAAACTCCCCGCTTTTTCTCCGATTGTTATCGTTTCCGAATCTGCAATCGCAAATAGTATGCCTCTGTCTCATTGACCGTTTCACAAGATGATAATACCAAAACTTATAAAATTTGAGCCGTTCGCTCAATCAGTCAATAACCCCTCCGCTTCCGTCGGGGTATTCGACTCTCGCGGCAGCTTCATTTACGCTGTCCGCAGGAATCAGGAAGAATGTGGGGAGATCCCCACGCCGGCACTTGACCCGCCTGTCCGTCTGGGCTTGACTTTCTCTGTATTGAAAGTGGTCATTATTTGCATGAAAACGATAATGTCTCTTCACACTATTCTTATCATATCCTATCTGCCCGCTCTGTGTCAAGCAGATTTCAAAATCCTTCTGTCCGCCCTGTGATTTCAAGCTTTATCCGCCCCGCGGCTTCAAGCTTTATCCACCCTGCGGCTTCAGGCTTTATCCACCCTGCGGCTTCAAGCTTTATCCACCCTGCGGCTTCAAGCTTCACCCGTCCCGAACATATGCAGTCCCAGGGCCTGGGACAGATACTCCAGCATATGCCTTCCGCCGATGCTGTTTCCTTTCTTGTCCAGGGCCGGGCCGTAGATCCCGATCCCCATCCTTTTTTCCACGACGGATAGGATCCCGCCTCCGACGCCGCTCTTGGAGGGAACTCCCACCCGGACCGCGAATTCTCCGGATTCATCGTACATTCCGCAGGTCAGCATAATGGTTTTCACCACCCGCACCACGTCCGCGTCCATCAGCCGGTTTCCTGTCCGGGGATGGAGTCCGCCGTTGGCGAGAACCAGGCCCAGTCCGGCCAGGCTCTCCGCCGTCACGCCAAGCGAACACATGCGGATATAAAGATCCAGGCTCTTTTCCACGTCCCCCGTCAAAATCCCCTTGCTTTGAAGCAGGTAAGCGATGGCCCGGTTTCTGGCGCAGTGGTTCTTCTCCGACTCATACACCCGTTCATCGATCTCGATGCCTTCATCCAGGCAGACCCTTCTGGAATACGCCAGAAGATCCTCAAAGCTGACGTCCGGTTCCAGATAACCGGCGGTGGTGATCGCCCCGGCGTTGATCATCGGGTTAAAGGGCTTATCGTCGGTCAGATCTAATTTCACCAGGGAATTAAAGGGATCTCCCGACGGCTCCATATTCATTTTCTCAAATACCTTCTCAAAGCCGCAGTGCTGCAGCGCTACGGCCAGAGTGATCACCTTGGAGATACTCTGGATACTGAAGCGGGTTTTCGTATCCCCCGCCGCGTACCGGTCCGTGGACGCCGTCATCACGCAGACGCCAAGGGCATGTTTGTCTGCCCTGGAAAGTTCCGGAATATAAGAGGCGCATTCTCCCTGATTCACGTATTGGCGGCCGATTGCCAGCGCCTCAGTCAAAGCCTGTTCAATGGAATTCATCTCTAGTCCTCCAGCCTCGGTCCGATTTCCTTTGGGATCGGGCATTCATAGACGCCGCCGGTTTCTTCCGCAAGCTCTTTCTTTGCCGCCTCAGCCAGTTCCGGCTCCTCATAGAACCGGACCGCCGCGAGAGCCAGCACCTTTCCTGCCGTCAGCATGGCCTTATGGGCAATTCCCGTATTGCCGTGGGCCGCCATCTGCCAGGTATGTCCGGCCGTCCCCAGGGTCGCCGTAGCCGTCGAAAGCCAAGCCGTGGGCATCACGTAGCTGGCGTCGCCCACATCTGAAGATCCAGACTGGATCTCACCCTTCCATGCCAAAGGCGCGATATGGGTATCCAGCGGCTTCTCATAAAACGTCTCCGCCAGAGCCGGGCCGAATTTCTTTTTTATCGCCGCCTTCTTCGCTTCCAGCTCCTCCGGTGAAACGCCGTCATAGAAAAACGCGCGGGCCAGTTTAAAGTCCTCCTCGTCATAGGCGGGAGCGCCCACCGCCTCCAAAGCCTCCTGGAGAACGCCGGAAACCACATGGTTCGGCATGAAATCCGACAGGCCGGCATACAGCTCGCAGCTCATTTCCGTTCCGGTCATCTTGGCCGCGCCCTCGGCCACATCCACCACCCGCTTATAGATCTCTTTTACCTGCCAAAGCTTGGGCGCCCGGACAAAATAATGGACGCAGCTATGCCCCTGGACCACGTTGGGAGCGATTCCTCCCACGTCCCGGTACGCGTAGTGGATCCGGGCGTCGGAAATAATATGCTCTCTCAGATAATTGACGCCGACGCTCATTAACTCCGCCGCGTCAAGGGCCGAACGGCCCATTTCCGGCGAAGCCGCCGCGTGGGAGGTTACGCCCTTAAAGCGGAAGAAGGCGCTGACATTGGCCAAGGTAGAGCGGGTCACCACGCAGTTTTCCGTAGACGGATGCCAAGTAAAGGCCACGTCTACGCCGTCAAACACACCGTCTCTTGCCATCAGGGTCTTGGAATTTCCCTTCTCCTCGCTGGGACAGCCAAAGAGGATCACCGTACCTGCTTTTCCGCTTTCTTTTAAGTATTCCTTCACTGCCAAAGCCGCGGCCAGAGTGCCTGCGCCCAACAGATTATGGCCGCAGCCGTGTCCGTCCGGGTTCTCTCCCTCCGTCGGGATCCGCTTCGTGCATCCGCCCTTCTGGGACAGCTCCGGGAGCGCGTCATACTCCGCCAGGAACCCGATCACCGGATGCCCGCTGCCGTACCAGGCCTTAAAGGCCGTCGGCATACCGTCGATGCCGGCTTCCACCTGGAAGCCCTCCTGCGTCAGGATCTCCTCCAGGAGCTTCGCGCTTTTAAATTCATGGAAGCCCAGCTCCGCGTAATCAAAGATCCGGTCGCTGGCCGAAAGAATCGTTTCCTGCTTCTGATCCACAGCCGTTTCAATCAATTTCTTATAATCCATAGAAATCTCCATTCCGCCGCCCGATCCCCGGCGGCTTATCTTGTATTTTATTGTTGACTGGACATCAAAATCGCTGGTACAGTTGCCGGTACATCTTGGAATCCGGCGGATTTCATGTTATGGTTTAAAATGTATTTTCCATATCTCTCACCGGAATCCGCGAAATCAATCTCCGGTTATGGAAAAGGGGAGCCGGATCCAGGCCCCTCCGTCTGGATCCATGAGTATCTTTCATAGCAGTATGGGCGGTTCGTCTCCATTCCAGAGACTGTGAACCGCCCATATTCTGTCTTTACAGCATCTTATTTACCATTGCCATCAGCTCGTCCCCCATGGCGTCAGATTTTTTCTTCGCGTCCTCCATGGAGGTTCCTTTTACTCCATAGTAGAACTTGATCTTCGGCTCCGTTCCTGAAGGCCGCACGCAGAGCCATGCTCCGTCGTTCATGTCATAATAAAGCACGTTGGACTCCGGAAGGCCCGTAGGCGTTACCGCTCCCGTCGCCGTATCCGTAATGGTATCCGCCTTATAATCCCGGATGGAAGCGACATGATAGCCGCCCAGCTCCTTCGGCGGATTTTTACGGAAGGCTTCCATAATTTCCTGGATCTTTGCCAGACCCTCGATTCCCTTTAACCCGATGGATTTTACTGTGTCGTTATAGTAGCCGTATTTCTCATACATGGCGGTCATCGCGTCCCAAAGAGTCATGCCCTTTTCCTTATAATAAGCGGCGGCCTCGCAGAGAGCGGCCGTAGCGGAAATGGCGTCCTTATCCCTGGCGTAGGTTCCGATCAGGCAGCCGTAGCTTTCCTCCATGCCGAACATGTAGGTTCCCTTTCCGGTCTGCTCCTCCTTTAAGATCTGCTGGCCGATATACTTAAAGCCGGTCAGCACCTCCACCAGCTGGCAGCCGTAATGAGCCGCCACCGCGTCCAGGAGGTTGGTGGTTACGATGGATTTGATCACCTGACCGTCGGCCGGAATCTGTCCCTTGGCCTGCTTCTGGCTTAAAACATAGTCGCAGAGCAGGGAGCCGGACATATTTCCGGTCAGCGGATGGTATTCCCCGGTCTTCGCGTCCTTTACATAAACGCCCAGCCGGTCCGCGTCCGGATCGGTGGCCAATACCAGATCCGCGTTCTTTTCCTTCGCCAACGCCAGTCCCAAAGCAAAGGCTTCCTCCGCCTCCGGGTTCGGATAGCTTACCGTCGGGAAATCGCCGTCGGGCAGCTCCTGCTCCGGAACCACGTAAACATTCTCGAATCCGAGCTCCTTCATCACCCGTCTTGCCGGAATATTTCCGGTTCCATGGAGCGGCGTATAGACAATCGTAATCTCCTTCTGCATCCGGCTGATGGCCTCCTGGTTTACCACCTGAGCCTTCACCTGCGCGATGTATTTATCGTCGATCTCCTTTCCGATCACCGTAAACAGGCCGGCATTTTTCGCCTCTTCCTCGCTCATGGTCTTTACGGAGGACAGATCCTCGATCGCCAGCACCTCTTCGGTCACGCCCTTGTCATGGGGCGGCGTAAACTGAGCGCCGTCCTCCCAGTAAACCTTGTAGCCGTTGTACTCCGGCGGATTATGGCTGGCCGTGATATTGATTCCGGCAATGCAGCCCAGCTCCCTGACGGCAAAGGACAGCTCCGGGGTCGGGCGCAGAGATTCAAACTTGTATGCTTTGATGCCATTGGCAGCCAGGGTCATGGCGGCTTCCATCGCAAACTCCGGGGACATATGGCGGGAATCAAAGGCGATGGCGACTCCCTTCGCCGCTCCGCCCTGTTTTATAATATAGTTGGCAAGTCCCTGGGTCGCCCGGCGGACCGTATAGATATTCATCCGGTTGATTCCGGCTCCGATCACACCTCTGAGTCCGGCGGTCCCAAACTCCAGATCCATGTAGAACCGTTCCTTGATCTCTTTTTCATTTCCTTCAAGAGCGCGGAGCTCCTTTTTTGTCTCCTCGTCAAAATACGGGTTCTCCAGCCATTCCTGATAGATCTTCTTATAATCCTTCATGCTTCTTTCTCCCCTCGTTGATTTCGGCACCCTATGCTTCTGAATGTTATTATACTTGATTTTCCCTCAGTTTACAAGGCTATTCACAAACCGCATCCGCGCTTCCTGCTGCCGCTTTAAGCCCATAAGCTTCTCCGCGTTTCTGGCGGGGATCCACGCCTTATTGGCGTTATAATAAAAGTTCATCTGCTTCCAGTATTTCTCCGGATAAAGGAACAGATAATACAAGCATTTCTTTTCCAGGCTTCCAAAGGGAAGGACCCGTTCATAGGCCTCCAGCATTGCCCGTCCCAGGGCCCGGTCCCAGTCGTTCTTTTCCATAACCTTCCTTAGAAAATGGTAAAGATCCTCCACCTGGAGCCCCAGGTGCATCCGGCTGAATTCCGTCACCGCCACATACGTATCCCCCATAAGGAGATGATGCTGGTCCAGGTCGCCGTGGCAGACATGATACTGTTCCATCAGGGTCTTCCCCTCTTTTAAAAACAGCGCCTCCATGCCCTCCTTCGCCTCCGCCGCCTGCTGGTAAAATTCATCATAGCTGGCGATCACGCAAAGCTCAAACTCACTCTTTTTCCGTTTGCCGCGGATAAACGCGCGTGCCTTTTTAAACTCCCGGTTATGCCGCTCCATGGCCTCGTAAAGAGGCGGCGACACCATGGATTTTAGATTCCACTCCTCCTTATGGCAGACGTTCCGGAACAGCCGGTGGAGCATGGCCGTCTGGCGGACGGCGGAAAGAACCTCCCGCATGTCCTTCAGATTGCATTCCCGGTCGGAAAACCAATCCTTTACAATATACTTCGTCCCATCCTCCGCCACGGAAAGCAGGCCGCCCTCCAGATTCCGCTGGTACTGATCCACCTTCAGGCCGCTTTGTCCGTTGACAGCCGCCAGCACCTGCTCCTCAAACTCCAGCCGCTTCACACTCCCCTTATATTCCTTCAACAGCTTTAATCCGCCGTCCGTTTCCAGGATCCACGCGCCGCGGCCCTTTCTGAGACTCTCCACCTGCAGCCCATACGTTCCCGTAACCTCCGCGCTCCAGTCGTTCACTTCTCATCCCCTCCATATCCCCGCTTCTGCCGCCGTGCCTTCGGGCTGGCGGCGCTTTGTTTCAGCTCATTCTAGGGTATGAAAAAGGTAAGGGAAATATGAGGAGAATTTTACAGCCGCCTGGCCTCCTTTAAAAGGAGTTCCCGGTCGTTCTTCTCCGGATGGAGAAGCACCAGATCAAAAAGATGATTTAGGATCTCGCCGACCATGGGCCCCCGTTCTACGCCCGCCTCCAAAAGATCCCGGCCCTTCACCGCCATCTCCTTTAGGCTGACGCAGTCCCCGTCCCGTATAATCTCCTCCCGCAGCCTGCGGATTTCCTCGACGTCCGGGCTTCCCATAAGCTCCTTAAGCTTTAATGCGCCTTCAAGCTGGTACGGCGTGTACCGGCTCATCGCCCGGCGGACGGCCGGTTTTTCAAGGGGAAGCGTTTCCTTCGCCCCCTCTATCATCCTGCTCACATTTCCAATGGTCTCATTGTCCATCTTTAAGCCTTTTAAGACCGCCTCCGCCTGCTTTGCGCTTTGACAGAGGAGGAAACCGGCCCAGCGCAGAGGCTTTTCCGCCGGAAGCCGAGAAAGCTCGGAAAATAAGGCTGGAGCGAAAACCGCGTCAAATCCCGGCACGATCTGGGCAGATAAGCCCGTCTCCTTAAGAAGGAGGATCCGTTCCGGATGGGCGGAAAGAAGGAGCTTCGTAAGCTCCGCCTGCACCCGCTCTTTGCTGACCTTCGCCAAATTGGGAGCGATGGTTTTGATCGCGGCGTAGGTGCTCTCCTCGATCTCAAACCCCAGCTGGGCTGAAAACCGCAGCGCGCGAAGGAGCCGCAGGGCGTCCTCCGTAAACCGGTCCTCCGGCCGCCCCACGCAGCGCACGATCCCCGCTTTCAGATCCTCCATGCCGCCAAATTCATCCACGATCCCCGTTTCATGGCTGTAGGCCATGGCGTTAATGGTAAAATCCCGCCGCTTTAAATCCTCCAGCAGATTCGGAGTGAATTCCACCGAATCCGGATGCCGTCCGTCATGGTACTCGCCGTCGATGCGGTAGGTCGTGACCTCATAGCCCTTCCGGTTTTTTAAGACCGTAACCGTCCCATGCTGAAGCCCCGTATCGACTGTCCTTTCAAAAATCGCCTTTACTGCCTCCGGCCTTGCGGAGGTGGTGACATCCCAGTCCTCCGGCGTCCGGCCCAGGAGCGTATCCCGCACGCAGCCGCCTACGGCAAAGGCCTCATATCCGGCATCCCGGATCTTCCCGATCACCCATTCCACCTCATAGGGCAGCTGAATCCTTACTTTTATCTCCATCCTCGTCGTTACTCTCCAAACAAAATTTCCCAAAGCGGCTTTCAAACCAGCGCCGCGGCTTTCTTTATTTCCCCTTCCGTCCGCTTCACAGATTTTCCAGCACCGGGATCAGCCGCTTCGCCAGCATGGCCGCCAGAACGCAAAGAACAAAATCCTGTCCCACGGTCAAAAGGAAGCAGTTGATAAACACCAGCCTCCAGCCCACCTCCACGCCGAGAACATAATTGCTGCAGAAGTAGAAATACAGCATCCCGCAGCCATAGTCCGCCAAAAGGCCCCAGAAGGCGGAAAACAAAAGCCAGGAAAAGGAAGCGCGCCGTTTTAAGGCGTAAACCCGTCCGCAAAGATATCCCGCCGCCGCGAATCCCATTAAAAAGCCGAAGGTGGGCTTTAAAAGATAGGCCGGCCCTCCGCCGGAGGCGAAGATGGGAAATCCGCAGAGTCCCAGCATTAAATACGTGCAGACCGAAAGGAGGGAGCGCTTCGCCCCCAGAAGAAGCCCCGACAGGATTACAAAAAAGAACTGCATCGTCACATGCATGGGAACCGGCTGAACCGGAATCGTGATCTGGATAAACGCGCCGACGGCAATCAACGCCGTAAACAGCCCGCCGACGGCCAGATCCCGCCCTTTTCTTCCGGCTCTTGTTTTCCCTGTTGTCATACATCCATCACCTCAACCTATAAATCAGAAGCCCCGCTGCCGGGAGACGAAGCAAAAAATCTGCGTCGCCGCCCGACAGCGGGGGATCATCGGCCGGAATCTTCCCGAAGGCAGACGCCGTACGCTTCAAATTAGTATGCCTTGCCCCAGTAAACCATCTTTACCGCCGGCTTTCCGCAGTAAACGCAGGTATCCGCAATCTTCTCCTGCTTAAAGGGCATGCAGCGGGAGGTTACGCCCGCCTCCTCTTTTAACTTTTCCTCACATTCCTGGCAGCCGCACCACATAGCGCGGATAAAGCCCGGCTTATGATCCGCCAGCTCCTTAAGCTCCGCGAAATTATGAGCGTCATAGGTATGCGCGTCTCTGTGGGCCTTGGCCCGCTCGTACATATCATGATGGATCGTCTCCAGCAGCTCGCCGATCTTCGCCTCGATCTCCGTTAAGGCCACCGTCATCTTCTCATGGGTATCCCGGCGCACCAAAACGGCCTGTCCGGCCTCCAGATCCTTGGGTCCGATCTCGATCCGGACCGGGATTCCTCTCATCTCGGATTCGCTGAATTTCCATCCCGGGCTCTTATCGGAGTCGTCCACCTTCACGCGGAAATTAGACAGCGTTTTCTCCAGCTCTCTGGCTTTCTCGAGCACGCCCTCGGCCTGCTGGCGGATCGGAACGATCACCACCTGCACCGGAGCCAGCTTCGGCGGCAGCACCAGACCCTCGTTGTCGCCGTGGACCATGATGATCGCGCCGATGATCCGGGTGGAAAGTCCCCAGGAGGTCTGATGTACATATTTTAACTGATTGTCCTTATCGGAATACTGGATGCCGAAGGCCTTGGCGAACCCATCGCCGAAGTTGTGGCTGGTTCCGGACTGAAGCGCCTTTCCGTCATGCATCAACGCCTCGATCGTATAGGTCGATTCCGCGCCCGCGAACTTTTCCTTATCGGTTTTCTGGCCGCGCACCACCGGGATCGCGAGGAAATCCTCGCAGAAATCCGCATAGACGTTTAACATCTGGATGGTTCTTTCCTCCGCCTCTTCGGCCGTGGCATGAGCCGTATGGCCCTCCTGCCACAAGAATTCTCTGGAGCGCAGGAACGGGCGGGTCGTCTTCTCCCACCGGACCACGGAGCACCACTGGTTATAAACCTTGGGCAGATCCCGGTAAGACTGGATATCCCGGGCATAAAAATCGCAGAACAACGTCTCGGAGGTAGGACGCACGCAAAGCCGCTCCTGCAGCTCCTCCAAACCGCCGTGGGTCACCCAGGCAACCTCCGGGGCAAATCCCTCCACATGATCCTTCTCCTTCTGAAGGAGGCTTTCCGGAATAAACATGGGCATGGAAACATTGCGCACGCCCACCTCTTTAAACCGGCGGTCCAGCTCATGCTGGATATTTTCCCAAAGGGCATAGCCGTCCGGCTTGATCACCATGCAGCCTTTCACACTGGAATAATCGCATAATTCCGCCTTTTTTACAACGTCCGTGTACCACTGGGCGAAATCTTCATCCATGGAAGTGATCGCTTCCACCAACTTTTTGTCCTTAGCCATTTTTTATCTCCTTTAAATTCACTTGGATTCCATTGAACACACTCTGGATTTTACTGGATTTTTTGTCATTTGTCAAACCCGCAGAAGGGCAAAAAACAAATCTACCGCTCTTTCCAGGATCCCATCGTTAAAATCGTACTCGGCGGTATGGAGCTGGGGATGATCCTCCCCGTTTCCAATATAAAAGATCGCTCCCGGGCACTGCTTCAAATAATACCCGAAATCCTCCGACGCCCGGAACGGCTGGGAAAGCTCCC
Source organism: Candidatus Copromonas avistercoris (nom. illeg.) (assembly GCA_018713185.1). GTDB lineage: Bacteria > Bacillota > Clostridia > Lachnospirales > Lachnospiraceae > Copromonas > Copromonas avistercoris. The sequence goes on from DVFQ01000140.1 coordinate 15,990, forward strand.
GCACTGGAATTTTCAGAGACGCCGCCGCCCGGCGCACCAATGAAACCGCCTCCGGGTCATTGACCGTCTCCGGGAAAAAATCCTGCTCCTCAAAGGAAAGAGCCAGACCGTACCGCTTCGCAAGCCCTTGGGCGGTTTCTCGGATCCCTTCCTCCAGCCGGTTTAGATCCCGCTCATAATCCGCCCGCAGCGTTACGGAAACGCTGCCCTTTGACGCCGCGATCCCGAAATTCCGGCCTCCGGCCGAAAGCTCTACGATGGTCGCGAGCACAAAGCCGCCGAAACTGGAGTTCTCCCCTTGGCCGGCAATGCTCTCCTCTTGGGCGGCATTCTCTTCCCCTGGAGCGGCAATGCTCTCCTCTTGGGCGGCATTCTCTTCCCCTTGGCCGGCATTTTCTTCCCCTCGCTGGGCGCCGGCCATCGCCTCGATCGCAAGCGCCAGCTTTGCCAAGGCCGCCGCCGGATTTTTCCCATCCTCCGGCTGGCTCGCATGGGCGGGCGTTCCTTCCATAGAAATGGTCAGCCCCTTGGAGGTGCACTGGGTAACTCCGGATTTTACCAGCACCTGCCCCTCGGGATATCCGCTCATATTATGAAAGGCGAACACCCAGCGGATACCCTTTTCCCGGATCAGCCCGGCGCATTCCTCTCCTCCGCCGCCGATTTCCTCCCCGTGCTGAAAAATAAAGTACACCGGCCGGTCCGTGCCGAGGCGGTCGGCTTCCAGCGCCAGGCCGCAGAGCGCGGCGCAGTGCCCGTCATGGCCGCACTTATGGCAGACGCCGGGATTTTTCGATCCATAAGGAAGCCCCGCCTTCTCTTCCATCGGAAGCGCGTCCATATCCGCCCGGAAGGCGATGGGCTCCAGCTTCTCATTTTTCCCGTTCGCGTACGCGTAAAAATAATGTCCCCGATCTTCTATAAAAAGCTTGGTATTCTCCCGCAGAAACTCCATCAGCCGTTTTTTGGTCTCCCGCTCCTCCATGGAAAGCTCCGGATGGGCGTGAAGCTCATGCCGCAGTCTTTTGATCTTTTCCAGATTTTCCCGATCCATCTTCTCCTCCCAAGTATTCTCGTTTCCTACATCCGCAAACGCTTATGCGCTCCGGTCCGCCCTGGCGTATAGGCACACGCCCCAGAGAACGATCGCCGCGCCGAGGGTCTGCAAAAGGCCCGGTGCCTCCCCGAACAGGACAAAGGCCACCGCCGACGCGAACACCGGCTCCGCTAACTTTGCCGTACTCACATAGGTGGGCGCCAGATACTTTAAACACCAGCTGAATACGCTGTGCCCCAAAAGCGTGCAGAAAACCGCCAGGCAGAAGCCCATGGCCCAGTCAATGGCCCCGTAGCCAAGCAGCGGCGTCCCTGTAACCAGATTTAAGACCAGAAGCGTCAGAAAGCTCCCCCAATACAGCACATATGTATAAACCGTCGTACTCATATATTCCCGTTCCCGAACGCCGATCAGCGTATAAACCGCCGTAAAAAAGGCGGCCGCCAGCGCGAGAAGATCCCCATACAGCGCATGTCCGCCCCCTCCGCTGTCCGCCATGGCGATCACAACGCTGCCGCCGAAGGTCACCGCGATGGCCGCGATCTCCTTCCCTTTGAGCCGTTTATGAAAAAAGAACAAATATCCAAAGGCGGCAAACAGCACCTCCGTATTCACCAGCACGGTGGAGCTGGTAATGGAGGTATGGTTTAAGGATTCAAACCAGGAATAAAAATGGAACGCCAAAAACGCGCCCGAAAGGAAGCAGAGGGCCACATCCCTGGCCTTCAGTGAAAAAAGCTCCCTCCGCGTCTTTTTCGCCCCAAGGGCCGCAGGGGTTAATAAAAGCACCGTAAAGCCAAGGCGGTAGGCGGCCGCCGCGCTGCTGGGCGCGGTCATGTACTTAAAAAAGATCGAAGACATGGAGCAGGTAAAAACCGCCGCCAAAAGCGCCATTGTCGCCCTCCAGTATTGCTTTCGTCCCGTCTCCATTTTTCTCTTCCTCCAATTTCCGGAATTCTCTTTGTTCCTGCTGGTTTTGTTCCGGCCGGTTTTTCGTTTCTGCTCTTTCCGGCCCGGCTTGCCCGCCGTTCTCATTTTAATCCTGCATTCCATTAAAGTCAACGACTATTCCCGCCGTAAATTTACGAAAGGCGGCGCGGATTTCCAGAAGGCCCGCCGTAGATCCGCAGAAGATCCTCGATCATCAAAAAACCGATGGGGCCGAGAAGGAAACCGGTGATTCCAAACAGCCGCAGCCCCACATACATGGAAAACAAGGTTTCCAGCGCGGTCAGCCCCACCTGTCCGCCCATCAGTCTGGCCTCCGCAACCTGCCGGAGCAGATAGCACACCAGATAAAGGAAAAGCAAAACCACCCCCTGGCCCCACCGTCCCTGCAGAAAAGAGAGCAGAAACCAGGGGATCAGGACCGTTCCGGCGCCGAAAACCGGCAGCGCGTCCACCAGACCGATCACCGGACCCAGCAAAAGGAAATAGGAATTTCCCAGAAGCAGAAGCCCCGCCATGCAGATCAGCGACACCAGGAAAAATAAAAGCAGCTGGGTCCGAAGCCACGCGTTTCCCACAGCCACCAGCCGCCGCCCCAAAAGCGACAGTTCCCGGTGAAACACCGACCGGCTCTTCCGCTCCCGAAGCTCCTCCATTTCCTGCAGGCATAGGATCACGGCGATAAAATAGATGAAGAAAAATACCAGCCCTCCGGCCAGCTTTCCCACCGCCTGCACAGACTGATCCATCAGCGCGGGCATAGTGGCCGTACGGGCCGCCTCCATCAGCTCTTCGGCCACGCTCCCGACCCGGTCCGAAAGGAAACCGGCCGAAAACCCGAAAGCCGCCTCAAGGCGCAGGCAGGCAGCCGTTACCCATTCCTCCAGCCGGTTCGCCCACAGAGGAACCTGAGAAATGAAGGAACGGATCTGGGCAAAAAACATCCTGCCGCCCAGATAAAACAGAAAAATAATTCCAGCGAAAAGCAAAAGAAGCTCCGCCGCTCCGATCAGCCAGCCGGGAACGCAAAATTCCTTTCCCCGCAGATTCCACTTTAGCCTTCTCTCCAAAAAACGCACCGACGGCCGCAGCCAAACCGCCGTCGCGTAAGCAAGCAGAAAGGGAATTACAAGAGGCAGGAGGTATCGGAACCCTCCGTAGACCGCCCCTGTAATTCCCAGTATTAAAAGAACCTTCTTCAGTTTCTTCTCCGGTTTTACCATGGCCTCACCCGATTTCTGATTTGTACTTCCTTTGTACACCCCATAGTATAAACCATTTTAAACTGCTTATTCATAATGGAATATTTTCTCTAAATGCCGCCCGCCGCCGAAAGCGCCTTATCGCTCCTTCATCCACGCAAAGGCGCCGTCCGAAGGCTCCATATGAAATTCCATCCTTTTTTTCGTCCGGGGATGGAGAAAGGACAAAGAAACGGCGCAAAGCGCCAGCGGCCCCTTTTCTCCCCGTCCGTATCTCGCGTCCCCATAAACCGGCATTCCATGGGCCGCCAGCTGAACGCGGATCTGATGATGCCTCCCGGTTTCCAGCTGGATCCGCAGAAGCGTAAGAGGGCCGCCGTTTGGCCCTTCCTCCAGGAAACGAAGCGCTTCCAACGTCAGCTCCGCCCGTTTCGCTCCGGTTATCCCCTTATCCACAACCTGTGAATCATTTCCATCCACAGATTTCTTCAAGTAATCCACAAGGTTTTCCACAGAATTCACAGGTTTTCCACAAACAACCGCCTCATAAACTTTTTTCATCTGGTGCTTTTGGAGCTGTGAACTCAGCGCGGCCGCTGCGTTTTTCGTCTTTGCGTAGACCATTACCCCGGAAACCGGCTTGTCCAGCCTGTGGATAACTCCCACATAGGGCGCTTGGCCCGGTGTGCATGATTTGTTCATAACCAGGTGATTTCGGATGGCGCTCACCATGTCCGGCTCAAACCGCCTGGCCGCCTGGGATTCCATTCCCGCCGGCTTTACCGCGACCAAAAGCTCCTGGTCTTCATAAAGAACCTTCAGCATATTCATTCTCCAATGTAAAAAAACAGTTAAAAAAGATACAGTTCCCCCTTGCATATCCCGGCGCTTAGTGATATAGTATATGCAGACATTAAATGTAGTTTTAAAAACTACATATGGAAGTTTTTGAAATCCGCACATTTCATATTCCGGCGCAAAAAGCCGATGCGGTTTCCGATTGGAGGGAAGCTTATGAAAGGAAAAGTAAAAGATCCGGGCAGCGCCCTGACCCATTTTATCGCCATGATCTTAGCCTGCCTGGCGGCGGTGCCTCTGCTTATCAAGGCGGCCAGCGTACCTGGAATGCTGCACGTAACGGCCCTTTCTATTTTTATCGTCAGCATGATCCTTCTTTACGCGGCCAGCACCATCTACCATACCTTTAATATTTCCGAGCATGTAAACAAGATTCTCCGGAAGATCGACCATATGATGATCTTTATCCTGATCGCCGGAACCTATACGCCGGTCTGCCTGATCATTCTCGGAGACGGCTCCGGCTACCGCCTGCTGGCGTTAGTTTGGGGCATCGCCATCGTCGGGATCATCATCAACGCCTTATGGATCAATTGTCCTAAATGGTTTTCTTCGCTGATCTATATCGCCATGGGATGGGTCTGCGTTACGGCGATCCGGCAGATCGTAGCCGCCCTGACCCCGGCGGCCTTCGGCTGGCTCTTGGCCGGCGGCATCATTTATACCATCGGCGGCGTCATCTACGCGCTGAAGCTGCCGATCTTCAATTCCAAACACAAAAATTTCGGTTCCCACGAAATTTTCCATCTGTTTGTCATGGGCGGCAGCTTCTGTCATTACGTCATGATGTATGGCTATGTCGCGGCGGCCTGATGAAAAGCAGGACCTTTCGAGAGGCGGCCTGAGATCTGGAACAGATTAGGGCCGTCTCTTTTTATTGTCCCGGTTCCGCTTCTCCTCCAGAAGCCGGTTAAATTCGGCTTCCGTCTCCGAGCCTTCCGCGCTGATCCTCTGGCGGCGCTCCCTTAACCGTCTCGATATTGCCTCCGCTTCCTCCCGCTGTCTCCGGTACAGCCAGAAAATTCCAAAGCCCGCAAGGGCCGCCAAAAGGATCACGAAAAACAGTACCGCCGCCCCGGGGCCGCCCGTCTTTTCTTCCGGATCCAAAACCGAATCCGCCGCTCCGTTTACCGGTTCCGCCGGTTCTCCGGCTCCGCTCTCTCCGGCCCCGTTGGCATCCGCCTCGCCATCTGCCGGGTTCTCTCCGGCGTTACCTTCATTTTCAAGGACTCCGCCTTCTCCGGCAGAAGCCTCCAACGCCGCCAGCCCTTCCTTGGTCATCAAATACGCCGAACCAATCTTCCGGTCGTTATAGCTGTAAGACAAGAGACCTACGCATCCCTCCGGGGCTCCATCCGGAACCGGCTCCAGCGAAAGCTCCGCGTCGGAAAAGGCCGCCGTATTGGGAAGAGTGATCACCTTCCCCGGCTCGATCGCCAGCTGCTCCGGCTGATAGGAGGCCCCGTTTATGTCCACTGGTTCCTGGCCCGTCACATACCGGGTCTCATTTCCGGAAATCTCCATGTTCTGGAAATTCCCGAACCCAAATTCCAAAAGATTCTTTCCATCCAGGAAATACTGCCGCGGGCTTCCCTTTAAAATTACGGAAACCAGCCGTCTTCCGTCCTGTTCCCCGTAGGTTACCAGCGTATTGCCCGCCGCCAGAAGATATCCCGTTTTTCCTGCCTTGGCCGCCGGACAATAATATTCGTTGGCCGGATCCTCCGTGATCACCAGCCGGTGCTCGTTGACTGCCGACGCGCCGTCCGGATTGTTGATCGTCGGCCCGATCTGATAGGAATCCGCCGAATTAATGGCAAGCAGCGTTTCGTTCTGGTAGGCCGCCTGCGCGATCCGCGCCATGTCCAGCGCGGAAACGTACTGCGTATCCCCGTTCAAGCCGGAAGGATTGTCAAAATGGCTCTCCGTACAGCCCAGCTCTGCAAGCTTTTCATTCATCATATCGACAAATCCGGAGATGCTTCCGGCCACATGCTCCGCCAGCGCATTGGCCGTCTGATTGGAGGAAACTAAAAGCAGAACATAGAGACATTCCTCAACGGTCAGCGTATCGCCCGCCGTCAGGCTCAGTTTATTTCCGCTGTCCGCTTCCACCGAATTTACCGCCGTCTCCGAGTACGTGACCGTCTCCTCCAGGCCCGCATGTTCCAAAACAATTAACGCCGTCAAAAGCTTAGTAATGCTGGCCGGCGGGTAGGCAACATGTCCGTTCTGCGAAAAAAGCACCGCCCCGGAATCAATGTCCATAACAACTCCAGCCTCCGCCAGGATGCCGGTGTCGGCAGGCCAGTCCGGTTTCGCGTAGGCCGTTACGGCCCCCAGCTGGCAGAAAATCAAAATTCCGCAAAAAAGCCGCCGCAGGTTTCTTCTAAACGTCGCTTTCAATCCTTTTTCCTCCGTTTTCCATGGTAATGTTCTCTTTCGCGCCGGAATCCCCGGCTCTCCCGCGAATCTGGCCGCCGTCAGATTCCGATCCGCAGCCAAGTTTCAAGCCGCCGTCAGGTTCTGATCCGCAGTCAAGTTTCAAGCCGCCGTCAGACTCCGGTCCGCCGGAAATCAGGCGCTCCTTCTCCCTGCGGCTCATTCTCTTAATGGCCGCTTCTCGTTTCATCGCCGCTTCCTTCGTTTCATATGTCTCATAGTAAACGAGGGCAACCGGCCGCCTCGATTTTGTATATTTCGCTCCATTTCCGGAATTGTGGGCCATGACCCGCTTGTCCAGATCATTGGTCCAGCCGCAGTAAAAGCTATGGTCGGAGCATTCCAAAAGATACGTATAGTTCATCCGTCATCCGTCTCCATCTATGTAAACGGTAACGGCTCCCTGGGAACGCCATTACCGTCCTGGCATGCAAACGCGCGCCAATCTATATAAAGCACCGGCCGGATGCGAATTGCCGCTGTTTCCGGCTCCCATTCTGCCGGATCCGATCGCCGCTGTTTCCGGCTCACACTCTATTATATGGTATTTTGCCCGAATTGCAACCAGTCATTCCATGATAAATATTGCCAGAAACGCCGAATGCAGCGAATCCGGCGTTTCCTTTGACTGCTATGAAATTTTTACTTTTCCAGCTCGATCTTTTTTACGAGGATCAGCCGGTCTCCCGGATCGATCCGGCTTTCCGTCAGATGGTTCGTCTCCATGATCTCCTCCACGCTGGTATGGAAGGTTCTGGCCAGCTTCCACAAGGTATCGCCCGGCTGGACCACATAGCCGACGATTCCAGGCATATTTTTCAGCTTTTCTTTATCCAGCGGCTCCTCCCGCACCTCCAGGATCACCGGTTCGCAGACCGGCTGTAAAATAAGAACGTCCACGGAGATCACCGCTTTTAACTCCACCGCGTCCCCGCCCAACATCACCGCGGAAATCTGCTCCAGTCCCGACGCCGTCTGGTAAATACAGTCCTCCTTCAGCCCCTGGACTTCCGCGATCATATGGAACGGCAGCACCTCCGACGCCGCGCTCACCGGAGCGCCGTCGTCCGCCGTTAAATAAAGAAGCTGCACCTCCAGCACGCCGTAAATATGGAGTCCGTCCTCCTTTACCTGCACTTCGTCCAGCTTCAGATCGCCGTCGCAGTGGCAGATCTGAAGGATCCGCTGGTTCCCGGCCAGACTAAGCTTTTCCTGGATCCGCGTTTTCACCAGGTTCCGCGCGGCGATGGTATCGAAGCAAGCCTCGCCCGTATCCAAGACGATCTCCCGGTCCAGCGCGTACAGATCGCTTAAAAGCTCTGTCTGCTGCTCCTCATAAAGGCGGATATCCAGCTCCATCACCGCGTCTGCCGTCAGCTCCCGCATTTCCCCATCGGCGTCCGGGCTGACCTCCAGGTCTTTATGTACCAGCCGGACCGTAATAAACGGGATCATTCCCTCTAAGGATTCCGCCAGCTCCACCTCTCCGGAAAAGGGAATGGACTCCTCCAGACACTGGACCGGCATCTGGCCGTCCTCTCCGGAATAGACCGCGAATACCATTAATTCCCCGTCGATATGGATCCGGCCGTCCAACGGCTTCGTATCCACTCCTCTCAACCGGATATCCTGCCATAAAAGATGGTCGATATCCGGTTTATTGGCCGAAAGCGTAAGGTTTTCCCTGACGCGGAAGGTATCCTTCCTGCGCACGGCGATGGCCGCCGCCGTAATCTCCCGCTTTAAGGTTTCCACATCCCCGTCATACGTTACGTCGGCCGCCGCTTCCACATCAAAAATCGTCTCCGCCTGCACCGTCAGCGTCACCAGCGCTTTTACGTTCAGCTTCCGGGAATTGATCAGCCCCACATGCAGATCATCCAGTTCCCCGCCCGCCTGTACATAATCCGTCTCCTCCAGCTCCGGCACGTTGATCTGCTCCTCAAAGGGAATGCTGCCCGCCAAAGTCATCAGTTGGCCGTCCGGCCGCCGGTAAAGGATCCTAAAATTCAGCTTTCCTCCTACCGTCACGCGCCCGCCCAGATTTTTCACCGTCTCGATCTGGATCTCCCCGCTGTCTAAGATCATCTGCTCCACGTCGTCCATGGAATCCGGCACATTAAAATCATCATCCAGCGTAATCTGCGTCATCACGCTGTTCCGGCGCCGGTTCATATGAATATGCTTCTTTACCAATTCCATCATAAAGCTCCCGCCAACCTTTCCAATCCATTCCTTTTTAGAAAAGTTTATGACGGGACTTTTAAAGATATAACAGGGCTTCCTTAATCTGCCGGCGGATATTCGCCGCATAAAAGCCGGTACGGCGGTTCGTCCTCTTCGATTTCCGGGAAGCGGCCCACTTTTTCATAAAACCGGTTATCCGTACAGTCGTCATTGCACTGACTGACTTCTCCTAGAAGCACAGGCCCCGTCCCCGGTTCCACTTCAAAGTCATGGTACAAATACGGCGGGATCGTAATGCTCTCGCCGGGCGTTAAGCGGATCTGCGTCCCGGGGCCCGCCGTAAAGGCGCAGCCGTCCACATGGACCGTAACCGGCGTCTCCCGGTCCAATTCCTCCTCTTTGGTGGAATGATAGACGCGGATCAGGATGTTCCCTCCTCCGCGGTTGATAATATCCTCCATCTTAAACCAATGGAAATGCATCGGGGAATACTGCCCCTCCCGCAGATACAAAAGCTTTTCCGCATATGGCTTCGGGTATTTTTCCTGCTTTTGGCGATTGCCGTTGCGAATCGTGATCAGCGAAAATCCCACCCGGTCAAAATTGCCTAAGCCGTAATCGGTAATGTCCCAGCCCAGCATATTTTCGCGGATCTCGTCGTACTCATGCCCCTTTTCCTGCCATTCCTCCGGCGTAAAGGAGCAGAAGGGCGGCAGTTGAAACCCGCACTTTTGGGTCATCTGTTCCATCTCTTTTAATGCCGCGTTGATCTCACTGCGCTTCATCTGATTTCCCTCCCGTTTTCTCAGTTTTTTCAATTTTATCCGCCCGCTTTTTTGTTTGTCAAGGACTAAAACTTTTTTTATTTT
>DVFQ01000141.1 GCA_018713185.1 Candidatus Copromonas avistercoris (nom. illeg.)
TTTATTCCGTCTCCCTTACGGCTTCCTCCACGATCTCCCGGTCCAAGAAATGGTGGCGGACTCCCTCGATCTCCTGGTAGTCTTCGTGTCCCTTGCCGATAACGGCGATCATATCCCCCGTCTCGGCGTGACGGACGGCGTATAAGATCGCTTCTTTCCGGTCCGGGATCACCATATATTTTCCGGAGGTTTTTGCCATTCCGATCTCGATATCCTTGATAATATCCTCATTCTTTTCAAAGCGGGGATTATCCGCCGTCAAAATACAGAAATCCGCCAGACGGCCGCCGATCTCCCCCATGGAATACCGCCGCTCCTTCGCCCGGTTTCCGCCGCAGCCGAACACGCAGACCAGACGCTTGGGATGATAAGCGCGCAGCGTCTTTAAAAGACTCTCCATACTGACCGCGTTATGGGCGTAATCCACGATCACGCTGCATTTGGAAGAAACATGGACCAGCTCCATCCGCCCGTCCACCCGGACGTCCGCCAGCGCGTTCATCATCGCCTGATCAAAGCCCGCCGGATCCCCCGACGCCTTCCGCTCCTTGGAAAGAGCCAGACGGCAGACGGCTAAAGCCGCCAGAGCATTGTCGGCGTTGAATTTTCCCGGCATTCCTACCCGCACCCGGCCGTTTAAGCCGCCGCGGATATCAAATTCGATCCCTACGAACTCATGATCAGAGGCGTAATGAAGATTGCCGCCCGTAAAATCCGCGGGACTTCCGTCCGCCGGCGCACAAGGCTCCAAGCCCGCCCCGAATCCGCCGTCCGCCAACGCACAGGGCTCCGAGCCCGTTCCGGCTCCGGAATCCGCCAGCTCATAGGTCACCAGGCGGCAGGTGCTGTCCCGAACGATCTCGTCGTAATGCTCCGTTTTCCGGTTGATCACGCCGGTTTTGCAGACCGTAAGCAGCCTTGATTTATAATACAGGTATTCCTCAAAGCTTTTATGTTCGTTGGGACCCACATGATCCGGAAAAATATTGGTGAAAAGACCGATATCAAACCGGATGCCCCCAACCCGGGAAAGCATCAGCGCCTGGGAGGAAACTTCCATTACGCAGGCGCCGCAGCCAGCCTTTACCATTTCTGCGAAGTATTCTTGAACCAAATAGGATTCCGGCGTCGTATTGGCGGTAGGGATCCGCTCCGTTCCGATCAGAACGCCGTTGGTGCCGATCAGCCCCGTCTTTTTCCCCATGGCCTCCAAGATCCTGCGGATCATATAGCTGGTGGTGGTCTTTCCCTTGGTCCCAGTAATGCCGATGGTCATAAGCTTCTCGGCCGGGTAGCCGAACCGGGCGGCGGAAAGCTCCGCCAAAGCCTCCCGGCCGTTTTTCACCAGGATGACCGACGCGTCCTCTGGAAGGGAAACCTCCTTCTCCACCACGAACACCCGGCACCCGGCCGCGTACGCCTGGGGGATAAATTCATGGGAATCCCTGGCGCTTCCCTTTAAGCATACAAAAACCGTCTCCGGCCCCGCCTTCCGGGAATCGTAAACCACCTCCGAAACCGGAGCCGAAAGGCTCCCCTTAAGAAGCTGGTAATCCAGCCGCCCAAGCCAATCCCCTATCACCATCTTTTTCCTCCTCCTGTTATCAACAGAATCTTGATCCTCCGGATCTTTTCCAAGCGGAATCTTTCGATTCCGGCCGCATTAGAACAATCCGGTAATCTTTCCTTCCGCGTCCACATCGATGCTGTCCGCCGCCGGCTTCTTGGGAAGTCCCGGCATGGTCATGATCGCGCCCGTAAGCGCCACTACGAAACCGGCTCCGGCGCTGACATAAACGTCGCGGACCGAAAGGTCGAAGCCCTGGGGCCGTCCCAGCTTATTCTGATCGTCGGATAAGGAATACTGGGTCTTCGCCATACAGACGGGAAGATTGCCGAATCCCATATCCGTAATCTTCTTTAACGCCTTCTTCGCCGCCGCGGAATAGCTTACGGAACCGGCGCCGTAAATCTCTTTCGCGATGGTTTCGATCTTATCCTTTAAGGGAAGCTCATCTTCGTAGAGCATCTTGAAATGGCTTTCTTTCGTCTCCAGCGTCTGGATCACCTTCTGGGCCAGCTCCTGTCCGCCGTCTCCGCCCTTGGCCCATACCTCGGACAAGGCGAATTCGCAGCCTCTTTCGTGGCAGAAATTGCGGATAAACTCGTATTCCGCCTCCGTATCGGTCAGGAAGGAGTTTAAGGTCACCACAACCGGCACCTGGTATTTCTGGATATTTTCAATATGCTTTTCGAGATTTACGATTCCCTTCTTTAAAGCCTCTAAATTCTCTTCGCCCAACTGATCCTTGGGAACGCCGCCGTTGTATTTCAGCGCCCGGACCGTCGCAACCAGCACCACCGCATCCGGCTTTAAGCCCGCTTTCCTGCACTTGATATCAAAGAATTTCTCAGCTCCCAGATCCGCGCCGAAGCCAGCCTCCGTTACAGTGATCTCCGAAAGCTTTAAGGCTGTTTTCGTAGCGATCACGCTGTTGCAGCCATGGGCGATATTGGCGAAGGGGCCGCCGTGAACAAGAGCGCCCGTATGCTCTAAGGTCTGGATCAGATTGGGCTTCATGGCGTCCTTTAAAAGCGCCGCCATCGCGCCCACCGCGTTCAGATCCTTGGCCGTTACCGGCTCTCCCGCAAAATTATATGCGACAATGATCCGGCCAAGGCGTTCCTTTAAGTCCGTAAGATCCGTCGCGAGACAAAGGATCGCCATAATCTCAGACGCAACCGTGATGACGAAATGATCCTCGCGGACCACGCCGTCGGCTTTCGCGCCGAGGCCGATCACAATATTTCTCAAGGCCCGGTCGTTCATATCAAGACAGCGTTTCCAGAGCACCTGCCTGGTGTCGATTCCCAGCGCGTTTCCCTGCTGGATATGGTTGTCCAAAAGCGCCGCCAAAAGGTTGTTGGCCGTTGTGATCGCATGGAAATCCCCGGTAAAATGAAGGTTCAGATCTTCCATGGGAACCACCTGGGAATACCCGCCGCCGGCCGCTCCGCCTTTGATTCCAAAGCAGGGGCCTAAGGACGGCTCTCGTAACGCTACCAAAGTCTTCTTTCCCGCCTTGGAAAGCGCCTGGGCAAGACCGATGCTTGTGGTGGTCTTTCCTTCTCCCGCGGGCGTCGGATTGATCGCCGTTACCAGCACCAGCTTTCCGCTCGGCTTATCCTCGATAGACGTTCTGAACTCGTTGGAAAGCTTCGCTTTATACTTTCCGTAAAGCTCAAGATCGTCTTCACCGATCCCGTAAGCCGCCGCAACCTGGGTAATCGGAAGCATCGTAGTTTCCTGTGCAATCTGGATATCTGTTTTCATGTCCTCTCTCCTTCCTTCTATCTCCCATCAGCCTCCGGATTCGAGAAATCCCTCAAATTCCTCCGCTGACATCAGAACCTTTCTTGGCTTTGTTCCTTCCTCTTCTCCGACGACTCCCGCCTCGGCCAGCTGATCCATGATCCTGGCCGCCCGGTTAAAGCCGATCTTAAACATTCTCTGCAGCATGCCGATGGACGCTTTGTCCTTTTCAATAATGAAGCGGCCCGCCTGTACAAACAGCTCGTCCCGATCCGAACCGGACTGGGATATTCCCGCGAGAGACGGCTGGCTCACCTTCCGCTCCACCTCTTCGCTGTAGGAGCCCTCCTCATTCTGCTCCTTCAGGAAGTCCGTCACTCTGGATACCTCTCCGTCGGATACGAAAGCGCCCTGAACCCGCAGCGGCTTGGGATAGCCCGACGGATAAAACAGCATATCGCCGTTTCCCAAAAGCTTCTCCGCTCCCACCATGTCGAGGATCGTCCGGGAATCGGTTCCCGAGGCGACGGAAAACGCAATCCGGGAGGGGATGTTTGCTTTAATTACGCCTGTAATGACATTGACCGACGGTCTTTGCGTCGCGATCACCAAATGGATTCCGGCCGCTCTTGCTAACTGCGCCAGACGGCAGATGGCGTCCTCCACCTCGTTGGAAGCAACCATCATAAGATCCGCCAGCTCATCGATCACGATTACGATCTGAGGCATCTTTTTGGGGATTTCCTCCTGGGGTACATCGCCGCTTTCCAGTAAGGTCTTAACCCGGGCATTGTAGCCTTTTAAATCCCGCACGTTGGCGGAGGCGAACTTATTGTAACGCTCCATCATTTCCGCCACCGCCCAGTTTAAGGCTCCGGCCGCCTTTTTCGGATCCGTCACCACCGGGATCAGAAGATGGGGGATTCCGTTATAAACCGAAAGCTCCACCACCTTGGGATCGATCATAATCAATTTTACATCCTCCGGCGAGGAGCGGTAAAGAAGGCTCATGACCATGGTATTGATTCCTACGGATTTCCCGGAGCCGGTCTGGCCGGCGATCAGAAGGTGGGGCATTTTCGCCAGGTCCGCCACGATCACCTTGCCTCCGATATCCTTTCCTACGGCAAACGCCAGCCTGGAGGGATGACGCTTAAACTCCTCGCTTTCCAAAAGGTCTCTGAGGTAAACCGTACTGTTGACCCGGTTGGGAACCTCGATGCCCACCGCCGATTTTCCGGGAATCGGCGCCTCGATCCGGATATCCGCCGTCGCCAGGCTTAGCTTAATATCGTCCGCCAGCGCCAAAATCCGGCTGACCTTTACGCCCTGCTCCGGATGGAGCTCATACCGGGTAACCGTCGGGCCGCAGCTGATATTGGTGACGGTAACGCCCACGCCAAAGTTTTTTAACGTCTGCTGAAGCTTAACCGCCGTCTCCTTAAATTCCCTTTCCGACTGGCCGGACATGATTTTTCCTTTTGTCAAAAGATTCAGCGGGGGGATCACGTACGGCTTCTTCGGCTTTTCCTCCGTCTTTTTGATTTCCTGGAGAACGGAAGCGTCCGCTTCCTCCTTCTCCTTCGCGTCCATTTTCCGTTTTTTCTTGATAATCTCCTCCGCGTCGGTTTCAATGACCTTTCCCGTGGCCGTCACGACGCGCTTTCTCTCTATGACGGTCTTCGGTTCCCCGGGATCCAAGGATTCCTCCTCGACGCTGACCGCCGTCTCTTCTTTGGGACAAAACTCTTCTTTGGGATACCCCTCCTTTGGGGGAGCAATCTCTTCTTCGGGATGAACCTCCGCAGAAAATTCCTTTCTCCGGTCGGGGAACAGATCCATTTCTTCAATATCCCGGCTGTCCCGGCTGACAAAAACATCCTCGTCCTGCCGGTGGCGAAGGAGAGACAGATCCTCCTGGAAAGGAACCTCGTCCTCGTCCTCCTTATCCCCGTTCTCCAGTCCGTCATGGAGCCCGCTCATCTGGATTTTTCCCGTAAATACGTCGGCCGGATCCGATTCCTTCGCTGCCGGCACTTTCGCCGCCGGTTCCTTCGCTTCCGGTTCCTTAAGAAGCTCGCCCGGCATCGGTTTCCAGGAGGACGTATAGGAACTGACCGGAATACTTTCCTGATATCCTAGGTCTGTTTCCGGCTGAACTGCCTCCGGCTTGTGGGACGCTTGACGCTTTAAGCCCCCGTCTGGCCCCGCCTGACGCTTTAAGGCCCTGTCTGCCATTACAGGCGGTTCCTCCATAGTAAGATCCGTAGACTTTAGATTGACCCCGGAAACCTTCTGTTCTTCTCTTAAAATCCGCCGTTCCTCTTTCTTTTCCTCGCGGATCACCTTTCTTCTGTCGTAATCCTCCCTGGCATGCTGATACGCCCTTCCGCCGCCTTTTCGTACCGCGGATACAAAGGACTTTTCTGTAATACAGACGATGGAAATAATAAGGAACAGGAACAAAATCAGGTAGGAACCAATGGTTCCCACCGCCGTATGCAGCACTAAAACCAGGGCGCCGCCGATTACGCCGCCGCCCTTTCCGCTGATTCCCGCCGATTCATAAACATCGAAAAGCGTCTGTCCCTCCTGATACCCGCCGCCGAACGTAAGCTGCGCGAGGCCGCAGAGAACGATTAAAAGGATCTCCACCGCCAGCATCTTATACACCGCCCGGATATTTCCTCGGTTGGACGCATAAAACAGCATTCCCGCAAACAAAAGAAGCGGCGCGATATAGCCGATGCTTCCGAAAACGCCCAGCATCACCTGGCTCAGCACATCGCCTATCATGCCGCAGATATGGAAATTGCTTAAAAACAAAAACGCGCAGACGGCAAACGTACCGAGAACCGCCGCTTCTGACTGCAGGAAGCTGGTATCCTCCGCCGCTTTCGTTTTTGATGATCTTACTGTCTTTTTCCCGGAAGAAGCCGTTGTTTTCTTTTTCGTATTGCCGTTTGAACGATTAGCCGCCAAAACGTAAGCCTCCTTTATCCGCCGTTTGTACTAGTATAACGAAAAAAAAGGAAAATTGCAATGACCTCTCGCTAAAACTGTCCCCGGACCCCCGTCAGGTCCTTGATCACCTCGCCAGCGAGGATCAGTCCGGCCGCCGCAGGCACGAAAGCGTTGCTTCCCGGGGCCAGGCGGCCGGTCTTTCGCAAGCCGCCGTCTGATTCGTTCCCAGCCGGTTCGTCTAAGGTTTTGGGCGTCATGGCGATCTCCCGGGAATACACCACCTTTAGATGATGGATCCCCCGTTTTTTTAATTCCCTGCGCATGACCCGGGCCAGGGGACAGACCGAGGTTTCAAAAATATCGCTGACCATAAGCGCCGAAGCTTCCATTTTGTTTCCCGCGCCCATGGAGCTGATGACCGGCACATGATACCGCGCCGCCTGTTCCGCCAGCGCCAGCTTCCCTGCAACGGTATCGATGGCGTCTACAATATAATCGAATTTTTCAAAGGGAAAGGAATCCGCGTTTTCTGGAAGAAAAAAGGTCCGGTACACAGTCACCTTCGCCTCCGGGTTAATATCCAGGATCCGTTCCTTCGCCGCGTCCACCTTATACATCCCAAGGGTGCTTCTTGTCGCGATGATCTGTCGGTTCAGATTGGATACGCACACCCGGTCGCTGTCCACCAGATCCAGGGCGCCGATCCCGCTTCTGGCCAAAGCCTCCATGGCGTGTCCGCCGACGCCGCCGATGCCGAACACGGCGACTCTGGCCGACGAAAGCCGCTCCATATTCTCCCGTCCCAGAAGCCGCTCCGTTCTGGAAAACTGCTCTTTTCTCATCTTCTCATCATTCATTTTGCTTCCCTCCCGCAAAGTTTTTTATGGAGCATCGCCATAAAAACAAGCAGCACTAAAAGATAGTACGGAAATAGAAATACGCCGATATGATTGGCCAGAAGGCCGAAAAGCGGCGGCATCAAAAGACTTCCTATGTACGCGCAGGCCATCTGGACGCCGATCACAGCCTGGGAATTTTCCGGGCCGAAATGGCGCGGCGTGGAATGGACAATGGAC
This sequence comes from Candidatus Copromonas avistercoris (nom. illeg.), assembly GCA_018713185.1. Taxonomy (GTDB): domain Bacteria; phylum Bacillota; class Clostridia; order Lachnospirales; family Lachnospiraceae; genus Copromonas; species Copromonas avistercoris. The sequence goes on from DVFQ01000141.1 coordinate 7,354, forward strand.
GGATAGATCGGCGCGCATCCAAGTCCCACCAGGATCAGACCGGCTACCGGAAGCCACATCCCGCCGGGGATCAAAAGAAGCAGGACCCCGACCGCCAAGATCCCCTCTCCCATCCGGATCAGCGTATCGTCCTCATACCGGATCGCGAGGAATCCATTGAGGGCCCGGCCAACGGTGATCCCGAGATAAAACAAAGCGGCAAAACCGGCCGCCCGGTCCGCGGACATGTTTCCATGAAGCACCAGATAGCTGCTGCCCCAAAGCCCCGCCGTCTGTTCCAGCGCGCAGTAAGCGAAAAAGCAGCCGAAGGCTTCCCTGGCCCCCGGAAGCCGAAGCACCTGGCGCGGCGACAGCGGAAGGGAATCCACCGCCATCTGCCTGGAAAGGGAAATGGAACGGCCCATCTTTTTCCAAAGAGGCAGGCTGAAAATTAAAACCGCCGTAAGCCCGATCTGTATCAGCCCGATCACCCGGTATCCCGACTGCCATCCCAGCCCGCCGGACAGCGCATAGCCCATGATATACGGGCCCACGGTCGCCCCTACGCCCCACATGCAGTGGAGCCAGCTCATATGGCGGCTGGAATAATGAAGGGCCACGAAATTATTTAAGGCCGCGTCCACCGACCCGGCCCCCAGCCCATAGGGAACCGCCCAAAAACAGAGGAGCCCGAAGGAACGGCTGATGGAAAAGCCGAAAAGGGCGGCGGCCGTCATGGCGACGCTTGCCGCCGTTACCGCGCCCGGCCCGAATTTCTTCGTCAGCCTGTCGCTCTGGAGGCTGGAAAAAATCGTCCCCGCCGATATGATCATAGAAACTACCCCGGCGTAGGAAACCGGGACCTGAAGCTCCTGATACATTAAGGGCCAGGCGGACCCCAAAAGGGAATCCGGAAGGCCCAGACTGATAAAAGAAAGATAGATTACCGCAAGCAGCAGCGACATCATACCGCGTTTCTCTCCTGTCCATTAATGATCTGACGGTTGTTTTCCCGTCATCGAATACAGCTTTTTTAAGGCTTCCTTGATCCCGCCCACCTCGTCGATCAGGCCGCGGCGGACCGCCTCCTCTCCCACTAGCACCGTCCCCAGATCCCTGGTCAGCATCTGGGTATTATGCATCAATCCTTTCAGCTCCTCGTAGGAGATCCGGCTGTGACCGGAAACAAAGCTTAAGATCCGGTCTTGGATCATATCAAAATATTCATAAGTCTGGACCGTGCCGATCACCATCCCGGTCATGCGCACTGGATGAACCATCATGGTTCCGGTGGGAACGATAAAGGAATAATCCGACGCCACCGCCAGGGGGACGCCGATGGAATGGCTGTCGCCAATTACCAGGGAAACCGTGGGCTTGCTTAAGGAGGCCAGCATTTCCGCCAGCGCCAGGCCGCAGCTTACATCGCCTCCCACCGTGTTGATCAACGCCAGGACGCCTTCGATTTCCCCATCGTCCTCCACCTTAGCAAGTTCCGGCAGCACATGCTCATATTTTGTGGTTTTCGTACTTCCGGAAAGATTCTCATGGCCCTCGATCTCGCCGATAATCGAAAGCAGATGGATCTTCCCTTTTTGGTTTCCGCCAAGCGTCAGCTGCCCGCTCTCTCGGATCCGGTCTTCTTCACTCATAGATAACCTCCTGCGCTCCAATAATCAGAAAAAGACCGCCAGACTGCGAAAGCCCGAGGTTTCGGACCCCTTTTTTCGGGATCCGGCCGTCCGGGCTTTCCAATCAGCAGTCTCTCCCTTATTCAGTCTGCGCAAAAAGGGAGCGATTATTCGACCAGCTTATTTAATTCCTTTACATATTCCGTCTCATTGGAATTTGCGTGTCCAGCTTTGGAAGCGTAAAGATTAACCGCTCCCTGGGACTTTTTAATGGGCTGCATGGTTCCGGCTCCCGCAACGCAGCCGCCGGGGCAGGCCATGCCTTCCAGAAGGTAACCGTTGTATTTTCCGGCCTTGGCCAAGGTCATCATCTTCCGGCAGTCCTTTAAGCCCTCCGCGTTGACGACTTTGATCTCCCGGTCCGGATACAGTTCCTTAATTACATTGACAACGGATTTGGCGACGCCGCCGGCAACGGCGAAATTCCGTCCGTCCGCGGACGCGTCGTTGACGCCGGTGGGATCCTCTTCGATATTCTCGAGATCCACATGCTTCGCGTCAAAAATTCCCGCCATCTCCTCAAAGGTCAGGACGAAGTCCACATCGCTCCGGATATCGCTTCTCATGGCCTCCAGCTTTTTCGCGGCGCAGGGTCCGATAAAGACCACCTTCGCCTTTTCATGCTGGCTCTTGATCAGTCTTGCCGTAAGGGTCATAGGCGTTAAGGCCATGGAAATGCAGTTGGCATATTCCGGGAACAGCTTCTTTGCCATCATCGACCAGGCCGGGCAGCAGGAGGTACCCATAAAGGGAAGCTTTTCCGGAACCTCGGCGATAAAGTCCTCCGCCTCCTGGACCGCGCAGAGGTCTGCGCCGATGGCAACCTCAAAAACATCGGCAAAGCCCAGCTGCTTCATAGCCGCACGAAGCTTTCCAGGCGTAACCTTGGGGCCGAACTGGCCGACGAAGGCCGGGGCCACCGCGGCGTAAACACGCTCGCCGGTCTGGATCGCCCGGATCACCTGGAAGATCTGGGACTTGTCCGCGATCGCTCCAAAGGGGCAATTTACAAGGCACATACCGCAGGAAACACACTTCTCATAATCGATATCCGCCTTTCCGTTCTCATCCGTATGGATCGCGTCCATCCCGCAGGCAGCGGCGCAAGGACGCTCCTGGATAATGATCGCATGGTAGGCGCAGACATTGGCGCACTGACCGCATTTAATACATTTATCCTGATCGATCACCGATTTGCGGCTGGTTTTCTCAAGAGAGATCGCTCCCTTAGGACATACCTCCATACAGGGATGGGCCATGCAGCCCTGGCAGCCGTCGGTAACAAACACCTTCTTCTCCGCGCAGCCATTGCAGGCGAATTTAATAATATTAATTAACGGCGGCGTATAATAGGTCTCCGGCTTATCCGCCTCCTCAATGTGATCCGATACCGGAGCCGGATTGGCCGCTCCGCGATAGGGAAGCCCCATTGCCAGGCGAAGCCGTTCGCTGACGACCGCTCTCTCCAGGAACACGTCGTTTCGGAAGCTTCCAACCTCTCCCGGAATGATCTTATAAGGCAGCGCCTCGATTCTTTTATCCACCGGCCACTCTGTATGGTAAGCCATTCTGGCCACCTCGCGGAAGATCCTGTGCCGGATTTCTTGAATTCTTGTCTCAACACCTCTCATGGCGTTCTCCTCTCTGTCCCCTTCGGGCCTGGTTTTGTTAAAAAGATAACACTTTCCAGGCCCAACTGCAAGTATAAAATTCCATACAATTCGGCCGTCTAGTTCCCCTGTTTCGCAAACACCTTCCTCATCGCTTCCATACGGGCGATCACCGGGACGCCGAAAGGACATCGGGACTCGCAGCCGCCGCAGGCGATGCAGTCCTTTGCGTTGGCCGATAACGCTTCGTAGTGAGCCCGCAGCGTTTCCGGAACCTCCGGCTGCATCATGGCCAGATCATAAAGCTTATTGACCATGGCGATATCGATTCCCGCCGGACACGGCGCGCAGTGTCCGCAATACGTGCATTGACCGGAATAAGCATGGCGCGGCGCATGAGCCAGAACGGTGGCATAATCCTTTTCCTCTTCCGACACGGTTTCGTAAGATACGGCCGCCAGCACATGCTCCGGCGTATCGTATCCAACCATTACGCTGGCCACCGCCGGACGGGTCAGGGCGTAATGCAGGCACTGAACCGGCGTCAGCGCAACGCCGAAAGGCGAAGTTTCCGCCTGGAATAAGCGTCCTCCCGCGTAGCCCTTCATGACCGTAATTCCAACGCCCCTCTGCTCGCAGATCCGATAAAGCTCCTCCCTCTCCGGAGCGATTCCGCCAAGGCCCTCCGTATAGGAGGATTCTTCAAAGTATTTATTCATATCCTCATCCGCCGGAAGAAGATCGAAGGCGGGATTGACGCTGAATAAAATCATCTCGATTTCACCGGAAAGGGCCGCCGCCTTCCCCACCGCCGGGTTGTGAGTGCTGAGGCCGATATGACGGATCGTACCCTTGCGCTTTAATTCCCGCACATACTCCATAAACTCGCCGGAAATGATCCGTTCAAATTCCGCCGTCTCATCCACAAAATGGATCATACCCAAATCAATATAATCCGTCTCCAGCCTGGATAACAGATCGGAAAACGCCTCTTTTACCTTATCCAGCTTCCTGGTCTTCACGTACTGGCCGTTCTGCCAGGTGGAACCGATATGGCCTTCTATGATCCAGCGCTCCCGCTTTCCCCGGATCGCCGCGCCGATATTGGAGCGGACGTTGGGCTCCGACATCCAACAGTCCAGGATATTGATTCCCTGCTCCTCGCAGCAGTCGATCACAGCCCTGACCTCTTCTTTATTGTGCCGTTCCAGCCACTCGCCTCCCAGGCCGATCTCGCTGACCTTAAGTCCCGTTTTTCCCAATTCCCTATATCTCATCCTCTGTCCTCCCCGTCTGCTTTTGCTTAAAAGCCTCTTATTTCAGTCCTCATATTCCCTATTATAACTTCTTTCTTTAAAAGAAGCAACGGCGCCTGTTCCTGTTTTCACTTTCTTATGATAAAATAGATACAGATTAATTATGAAAGGAGATGCCCGTCATGACAACCCCCACCATCGAAGAATTATGGAAACGAAAATCCGTCCGCGCCTATACGGACCGGAAAATTACCAAAGAAGAAAAGGAGCTGATTCTTCGGTCCGCCTCAGAAGCGGCTTCCGCAGGAAACCAGCAGATGTACACCATCCTGGATATTACGGATCAGAAGCTTAAGGACACTCTAACCGTAACCTGCGACAATCAGCCCTTTATCGCAAAAGCCGGCCTGGTTCTGGTCTTCTGCATCGATTTTCAGAAATGGTACGACACCTTCCGGATCACCGGCTGCGATCCCAGGAAACCGGAGGCAGGCGATTTCCTTTTAGCCGTTCTGGATGCGGCCATCGCGGCCCAGAATGCGGTAACGGCTGCCGAGAGCTTAGGCATCGGCTCCTGCTATATCGGGGATATTCTGGAGCGCTATGAGATCCATAAGGAGCTGTTCCACCTGCCGGATTACGCCGTTCCCGTCCTGATGGCTGTCTTCGGCTTCCCAACCGAACAGCAGATAGAGCGGAAAAAGCCGGCCCGGGCGCCTTTAAGCTTCCTGGTTCATGAGAACACCTACCGTCCCCTTTCTGAAGAGGAGCTTCGCGCCTCCATCGCTCCCAACAAGGGCGAGCTTTCCTTTGACGAATGGGCGAAGCGCTTCTGCGCCAGAAAATACCACTCGGACTTTTCCAGAGAAATGTCCCGCTCCGTCCAGGCGGCGCTGGATCATTTCTGCGGCTGCCCGCGAGAATAAAAGTGAAAGGAAAAATGCCTGACAGTCCCAAAACAGACTGCCGGGCATTTTTATTTTACGGAATCACAAAAGAAAGAAGTCCTAAAATCAAAAGGTGAACCGGATAGAACCAGTAGAAAAACCATTTGGAAGCCTTCTTCCCTGCTTTGGACGGCTGGCCGCTGTAACAGAAAAGCAGTACAATTCCTGCCGCCGCCGGCCCCGCCATAACCCCGAGGGCATGGAGAGCTACCTGCCACAAGGGAAGGAAACCGAACCAGCCGACAAAATCATAGACGCCGAAAAGCAGCGTAACAATAAGGAATGCCCTGGCGATACGGCCCTTATCTTCCCCAGCGCGGTCAAACAGCAAAACGTACAGCGGAGCAAACAGGCTCCAATCAGAATACTGCGACACTACAAACAAGAGTACGATCACCGCGATCCGAAGGAACGAATTTCTAATCTTTTCCCGAGCTACCAAAATACCGAAGCAAAGAAGCAGCGTAAACATCATGTTCATCCCGAAGAACCGAAGTCCCGGTTCGCCGGTCATCAGCTTCGTAGACACAAGACAGAAGGGAATCTGGGAGATGATGGCGAACAGGAACAGCCGGCCCGCGTAATTTCTTTTGGAGCGGGTGTACCGATATCCCTCAACAAGGAAATAGCACATCACCGGCGCGGTAAAATAACCGATATCTGAAAGAAAAATACCGAGGAGACTGTACGGCGGCAAAAAGGCAGCCGTAAAATGGTTAACAAACATCGTTGCCATCGCCAAATATTTGATTGTCTCCCGGTTCAATTTTCCAATTGATTCCATTCCTTATTCTCCTCGTCTGATCTTTTTCGGATTCATTTTCAGCCCCATTATCATACCAGAAAAATCCAGCTCCAGCAAATATTTCTTTTGGGAATATCCTTTACTCTCAATTCATCTCTGCCTTGCTTTCTTCCTTTGTTTTATTTATAATGAAAACCTGGGCTTAAACAGTCAAAGGAGGAGTCCCTGACGGTCGCAGGGGATTTTCCATTTTAAGACTTCGATGAAGGAGGATCTCATGAGAAAAATAATAAAAAAACAGAAGCTAGCCGCTGTCCTTTTGTCCATTGGGCTCGCTGCCGCGCTTTCCGGATGCCGGGCGGAAGCCGCAAAAGACTCCGGCACGGCGGCGGAAGCGTCTGCTTCCCAGGAAACTGTTTCCGATACGGCTCCCGATACGGAGGTCGCTTCCGAATTGGAAGAGACGAAAAACGCCGAACCCCTTCCTTCCAAAAAGGATGATTACTTTGAAGCCGTCAACGGGGCGCTTCTTTCCGATTGGGAAATCGCGGCAGACGAAAGCTATGTCAGCCAGATCTCAAAAATGCAGGACCGGACCAACGAACAGATGGCTTCCGTTCTTCAAACGGCTGCCAAAAATGAAGCTTCTGAGAAAGGGAGCGATGAAAATAACATCCGTGCCCTGTATTTAACCGGTATGGACCAGGAAGGACGAAATGCGGGCGGATACGGGCAGCTCCTAACGGAATATTTTGAAAGCATTGACAGCGCGGAAAGCATAAACGAGCTGATGCGCGTATGCCTCCGTTTTGATCGAGACTATGGCCTTTACTCGATCGCAGGCCTGACCTATGGGACGGATATGGCGGATTCCTCTCAAAAAATCCTGTTTCTGGCGTCAGGGGATCCCGGACTTCCCAAGGAAATCTGGTTTTCTGAGGATCCCGCCAATCAAAGCATCGTTCAGTATTTTCATGAGTTTTTAAAGGATCTTTGCATCGCCGGCGGCTATTCGGAGGAGAAGGCCGATGAGGCAGTGGAGCAAGCGGCAGCCATTATGAAAACGCTGGCGGAAAACTCCCTCTCCCTGGAGGATTCAAACAATCCTGAGGCCATTTATAATCTTTATACAATCGAGGAATTGGAATCGCTGCTTGCTGGAGCCGCAACCCCCGATATGCTTCGGGAAATCTTCTCTGTCGAGCCAGAGGATCCGGTAATCGTAACGGACGTCAATCTTGTAAAAGCGTTAGCGTCTCTTCTCACCGAAGAGAATCTTCCTGCCCTAAAGGAATATGTAAAGCTCTGCACCCGTAAGGATACCGCTGTTTATACGGATATGGCCAGCTACGAAGCCGCCATGGACTATAATAGAAAGGCCAGCGGCCTGGAAGAAAGCCAGCCCTTTGAAGAAGTCCTCGCTGAAACAGTCCAGAGCTCCCTTGGCTTCCAGTGCGGACGGCTTTACTGTGAACAATATTTCCCGGAAGAAACCATCGCGGACGTATCGGCGATTACCAGGAAAGTCATCGAAACCTTTGACAGCCGGATTTCTAATCTGGACTGGATGAGTGAGGAGACGAAAACCGCGGCAAAAAACAAGCTTGCGAATCTCACCGTCCGCATCGGCCATCCCACGCAGTGGCCTCAGGATCTTTATGACATTGTTTTGTCCGCCCCGGAAGAAGGCGGCCTTTATATCGACAATATCCTGGCGATCTTAAAAGCCAACTCAGACTATACCTTCGCTACCAGCAAGGATCCAGTAGACAAAACACAGTGGCCGAATACGCCTCAGACAATCAACGCCTATTACTCTCCCCAGGATAACAGCATCAATATCCTGGCCGGGATTCTGCAGGCGCCGTTTTATGATCCGAACGCTTCTGTGGAAGAAAATCTGGGCGGAATCGGCACCGTAATCGGTCATGAAATCACCCATGCCTTTGATACCACGGGAGCTCAGTTTGATGAGGCTGGAAACTTGAGGGACTGGTGGACCGCCAAAGATAAGGAATATTTCCAGACGCTGGCAGACGAAACCGCCGCCTATTACGACGCCATGGAAATCGACGGAAAACAGGTAAACGGCTCGATGACCGTGTCCGAAAACATCGCCGATCTGGGCGGCGTCGCCTGCGTCACTCAGATCGCCCAGGAAAATGGATACGATCTGGAAGCCGTCTATGAGGCTTACGCCAATATCTGGGCTTTTAAAGGCCGGGAGGAATATCTGGCCATGCAGATCGCCACGGACGTCCATTCTCCGGAAAAGATCCGCGTAAACGCCGTCCTTTCCGCCCAACAGGCCTTCCGCGATCTCTATGGGATTGAAGAAGGGGACGGAATGTATCAGGAAATGATGCCGAAAATCTGGTAGGGATCGGAGGAAATCTCCCATGGAACCAATCATTTTCATTCATGGCTCCGGTCAAAAAGCGGACAGCTGGAGGGAAACCGTCTCTTTTCTGCCCTATAAGGAAACGATCCTATGCCCAGAACTGACCGCCATCCTAAAGGGGCAAAAAGCCTCCTACTCCAACCTCTGCGCGGCTTTTGCGTCATACTGCGCTCAGGCCGGAACGCCGGTTCATTTATGCGGCCTTTCCCTGGGCGGGATTCTGGCTTTGGACTACGCGCTGGAATACCCGGAAAGCGTAAAAACTTTGGCGCTCATCGGTACGCCGCATAAAGTCCCCAAGGCAGCCTTTGCTCTCCAAAATATCATATTCCGTCTTTTGCCCCAATCCGCCTTCACCGGAATGGCCTTTGACAAACAAAATACTTTTTCTTTAGGAAATACCATGAGAAATTTGGATTTTAGCAGCCGGATCGGTAAAATCCAATGTCCCGTCTTGATTCTCTGCGGAGAAAAAGACAAAGCGAATCTAAAATCAGCCCGCTTTCTGGCCAAACACATTCCAGAAGCAAAGCTGCAGATCATTCAAGGGACCGGTCATGCGGTAAACGAGGAAAATCCACGGATCCTAGCGGAACGGCTGAATGCATTCTACAGGAGGTTCAAGTTATGATAACCATACGGCAGGAAACACCGGCGGATCACGCGGAAATATATTCTCTGATCCAAACGGCCTTTGCTTCTGCTGAACATAGAGATGGAAACGAGCAGGATTTAGTAGATGCCCTACGAAAAAGCGAGGCCTTTATCCCCGAGCTGTCCTTAGTAGCCCAGTTAGACGGAAGGATTGCGGGACATATCCTCTTTACCAAGGCTCGGATTGGCAAAACCACCCAGTTATCCTTGGCGCCGCTGTCCGTACTTCCGCCTTTCCAGCGGCAGGGAATTGGAACCGCTTTGATTCAAGAAGGACACCGGATCGCCAAAGAACTAGGGTACGCCTACTCCATTGTTTTGGGCAGTGAAACCTACTACCCGCGTCTGGGCTATGCGCCAGCTTCCCGCTATGGGATCCGGCCTCCCTTTGAAGTGCCAGACGCTAACTTTATGGCGTTCCCCCTACGCATTCCGGCGCCGCAAATCTCCGGCGTTCTGGAATACGCGCCGGAATTTGAAATATAAAAATATCTGGCTCTGCCCCTTGCATCTTGGCGCTTCATGTGCTATATTGAGAATAGAAAAGGGAAAGCCAAAGACACACGGCCTACCCATAATCAACAGCTTACATTTTATAAGCCGTCACTATTGGTAGTAGTGGCGGCTACTTTCTTCCCTTGAATATCTGATAAAGCAGACTTACAAGGGCTACAATGAATATTCCAATCTGAACTAGGTCCTGATATGTAACATACATTGGCGTCGCCCTCCTTTCTTTCGTCTGGAGGGTTTGCCCCTCCGATCACGGAGGGTAGGCCGCCTTTTATGTGTTCTGG
>DVFQ01000142.1 GCA_018713185.1 Candidatus Copromonas avistercoris (nom. illeg.)
GAGGTGAGAGTATGACGAAAAAACTTATGCGCAGCTTGGTGCCTGTTATGGCGCTGTCCCTGGCGGTAGGTCTGTTCACAGGCTGTTCCGGCGGCGGAGAAGAAGAGACGACAGCAGCAGCGGCTGGAACGGAAGCAGCTGGCGGAGAGACGACAGCAGCAGCTGATTCCGGCGATTCCGGATCCACAAGCGGTTCCGCGAAGGATACCCTGATCATCGCGACTACTAACGAGACTCCCAGCGTTACCACCAACCTGCACAACGCGGTAGCCGGTGACTATCTGAACAAGATGACCCACAACGGCCTGTTCAAGACTGACGAGAACATGGAAGTTGTTCCGGATCTGGTTGAGAGCTATGAGACCACCAGCGATACCGAGTGGATCTTCCATCTGAAACAGGGCGTTCTGTTCCACAACGGCGAAGAGATGACGGCTGAGGACGTTAAGGCTTCCCTGGAACTCTGTAAAGAATCCCCCGAGGTTTCCCAGTATGGTACTTCCACCGGAACCATCGAGGTTGTAGACGACTACACCATTAAGATCACCACCGACGGCCCGCAGGCTGGTCTTCTTTCCGATCTGACCCACCATGGAAACTACATCCTTCCGGCAGACCTGATCGAAAGCGGACATGACTTCAACTCCGAGCCCATCGGAACCGGCCCCTATAAGCTGGTTGCGTGGAACAAGGGCGAGAGCCTTGAGTTTGAAGCATTTGAAGATTACTTTGACGGCGCGGCTCCCATTAAGCACATTACCTGGAGGGTTATTCCGGAAGGTTCCTCCAGAACGATGGCTCTGGAAGCAGGCGAAGTTGACCTGATCATCGAAGTTGAGACCACGGACGCGACCCGTATCGCTGAGACCGACGGTCTGACCCTTTACAGCGAGGCTGGTACCTCCCACAACTTCATGATGATCAATAATGAAGTTGCTCCGTTCAACAATGTTGATTTCCGTAGAGCACTTGCCTCCGCGATCGATAAGAACGCGATCGTACAGGTTGCATTAAACGGTGATGGAAGTGCGACAGACTGTCTGCTTCCGGAGTGCTTCGAGGGTACCACTAACGAAGGCGCTGTAACCTATGATCCTGAGCAGGCAAAGGCTTACCTTGAGGCTTCCGGCCTGGATCCGGCACAGTGCGGATTCTCCCTGATCTGCTCCGATGATACGAAGCTTCGCGCAGGCCAGGTTATCCAGAGCTCTCTGAAGGAGAACCTTGGAATCGACATCCAGCTTGAGTCCATGGACCTTGCTACATACCTTGACGTAACGGCTAGCGGTGATTACCAGGCAGCGATCGGTGGATATACTTCCTCTAACGTACTTGCGTACGCTCTGGGCGTCTTCCACTCCAGCTCCATCAACGCTTCCAACAAGACCCGTACCAATGATCCGGCGATCGACGCGGCCATCGAAAAAGTTCAGGCAACGCTTGATCCGGAAGAGAACGTAGCGGCAATTACCGAGCTCAATAAGCTTGTCAACGAAAATTGCCCGCAGGTTCCGTTATACTTAAAGAACAACACCCGTGCATATAAGTCTGATCTTCAGGGCTTCAACGTAAATGCCGGCGGTACTACGTACTACGAGCAGTTCAGCTGGGGAAACTAATTTGATCCTTGATCTTTAGTGATCTGGTCTGAATAAATAAGTAAGATACAGGGACTTGCCCTGGAGAAGGGCAGGTCCCTGTTCTGGATTAAAGTAAAGAAAGGAGAGGATCAACAGCATGATCAAGTTTATCATTAAACGTCTTGTGGCATTGATTCCAGTATTGATCGGCGTTTCCTTGCTGGTATTCTTTATTCTTGACCTGGCCCCTGGCGATCCTGCTAAAACGATCCTTGGTGAGCAGGCGCGTCCCGAAGATATCGCGGCGCTGCGAGAGGAAATGGGCTTGGACGATCCGTTCTTCGTCCGTTACGGCCGTTACATGTGGGATCTGGTCCATGGTGATCTTGGAACGTCTTATAAGACGAGAGATCCGGTTGGTGAAGAAGTTTGGGCACGTCTGCCAAATACCTTTAAGCTGGCGGCAACCTCTACGATTATCGCTATTATTCTCGCCCTTCCGCTGGGCGTGATCGCCGCCATCAAGCAAAATACCTTGTTTGACGGCGTCAGTATGTTCATATCATTGCTAGGTATCTCAATACCTATTTTCTGGTTTGGACTGTTATTGATCCTTCTGTTCTCCGTAACGCTGGGCTGGTTCCCGGTATCTGGAGCAGACCAAGGACTTAAGAGCCTTGTGCTTCCCTCGTTGGCCTTAGGCTTCCAGCACATGGCCGCTATCGCCCGTACAACCCGAAGCTCGATGCTGGAGCAGATCCGTCAGGACTACATCCGTACCGTACGTGCCAAGGGACTTCCTGAGGGCGAAGTTATCACCAAGCATGCGTTGAGAAATGCCCTGATCCCGACGACAACCGTTATCGGACTTCAGATGGGCGGTATGCTGGGCGGTTCCGTATTAACAGAGAGCGTATTCGCATGGCCCGGAATCGGCCGTTACATGGTTCAGTCCATCCAGGGCCGTGATATCCCCTCGGTTATGGGATGTATCATTATTTTCGCAATCAGTTTCGCGCTGATCAACCTGCTGGTAGACTTGATCTACGGCTTCATCGATCCGCGTATTAAAGCACAATATAAATAAGGAGGGGGAGAAATAATGAGCAATGCTTCTGCAACGAATGGGAATGCGCAGGTTTCTGTAAAGAAAAAGAGCCAGATTGCCGATACATGGAAACGTCTCTGTCGCAACAAGACGGCTATGCTTGGCCTTGTGATCGTTATCCTTCTGGTTTTAATCGCGCTCCTTTCTCCTGTAGTTTTTGATTATGATACCGAGATCATTAAAACGGACTATTCCAACACCTTACAGTGGCCGTCCGCGGAGCATCCGTTCGGAACGGATGAGCTGGGCCGTGATATCTTAAAACGTACCATGTACGCGACGACCATCTCTCTTTCCATCGGTGTTGTTACCGTTATCGTGGCGCTGACCCTGGGACTGGTCCTGGGCGCTTCCGCTGGATACTTCGGCGGAAAAACCGATATGGTCATCATGCGTATTATGGATATTTTCCTGGCGATCCCCGGTACGCTTCTTGCGATCTGTATCGTGGCTTCTCTGGGTAACTCGATCCCCAACCTGGTTATCGCACAGGCGATCGCTTCGACGCCGACCTTCGCCCGCGTTGTCCGCGGCGCGGTATTAACGGTTCGCGGCGCTGACTACGTTGAGGCTGCGAGAGCCATCGGCGCGAAGGACGCGACCATCATCTTCCATGATGTTCTGCCCAACTCCCTTGCTCCGATCATTGTACAGACGACCCTGCAGGTAGCTTCCGTTATCCTGTCGATTGCCGGTCTGTCCTTCCTTGGACTTGGTATTCCGGCTCCGACACCGGAATGGGGCGCAATGCTTTCTGCTGCACGTTCCTATATCCGTGACTACAGCTATATGTGTATGTTCCCGGGCTGTGCGATCATGATCACCATCCTGGCACTTAACCTTTTGGGCGATGGACTGCGGGATGCGCTGGATCCCAGACTGCGTTAAGGGGGTATCGAGATGAGTGAAAATGTAAAAAAGGAAAAGGACTTAACTGCTGAGATCAAGGATCTGGTAGTTGAATTCCGTACAGACTATGGTACTGTCCAGGCCTTAAACGGCATGGAAATTGAAATTGAGCGCGGCCAGACGCTTGGTCTGGTAGGCGAGACCGGCGCAGGAAAGACCACGACCGGACTTTCCCTGCTCCGCCTGATCCCGGATCCGCCGGGAGTGATCGTATCCGGCTCCATCAAGCTGGATGGAAAAGACATCCTCCAGATGGACGAGAAGGAGATGCAGAAACTGCGTGGTAAGGCTGTTGCCATGATCTTCCAGGATCCCATGACGTCTCTGGATCCGGTTATGACCGTTGAGGATCAGATCGCTGAGGTTATCCGTCTTCATGAAGAGGGAAGCAAACAGGATCATTTAAAACGTGCCCGCGAGATGCTGGAGCTGGTAGGAATCCCCGGAACCCGCGGAAGCGAGTATCCGCATCAGTTCTCCGGCGGTATGAAGCAGCGTGTAGTTATCGCTATGGCGCTTGCATGTAACCCGGAGCTTCTGATCGCCGACGAGCCGACGACGGCTCTGGACGTTACGATCCAGGCTCAGGTTCTTGAGATGATGAAGGGCCTGCGGGATAAGTACAATACCTCCATGTTGATGATCACCCATGACCTTGGTATTGTTGCCGAGATCTGCGATAAGGTTTCCGTTGTTTATGCCGGCCGCGTCATCGAGCACGGTACGCTTGAGGATATCTTCGAGAATACCCGTCATCCCTACACGGAAGGTCTGTTCAACTCCCTTCCGAACCTGGAAGACCGTCAGGCTCAGTTAAAGCCCATCAAGGGCTTAATGCCGGATCCCAGCAATCTGCCCAAGGGCTGCGCGTTCTGCCCGCGGTGCGATTACGCGATGGAGATCTGCAAGACCGAAAAGCCGAAGCGTGTTTACCGCAATGAGACCCACTATGTGGAGTGTCATCTTTACAACAAAGATAATATTCAAGAAGGAAAGGTGGGAAAACGATGAGCACACAGCCGTTGCTTGAAGTTAAAAACTTAAAGAAATATTTTAAGACTCCGCGCGGCATGCTGCATGCCGTTGACGACGTCACCTTTACTCTGGAAAGAGGAAAGACTCTGGGCGTTGTAGGCGAGTCCGGATGCGGAAAGTCTACGACAGGCCGCGCGATCCTGCGTCTTTTGGAACCCACCTCCGGCGAGGTTCTCTTTGAGGGACAGGACGTTGTAAAGCTTTCCAAGGAAGAAATGCGTAAGAAGAGACAGGAAATGCAGATCATTTTCCAGGATCCCTACGCCAGCTTAAATCCCCGTAAGACCATCAGCCAGATCATTGCCGATCCGTTAAAGATCAACCATATCATTACGGATAAGAATCAGCAGATGGACCGGGTACATGAGTTAATGGAGACCGTTGGTCTGGCAGACCGTCTGATCAACACCTATCCTCACGAGCTGGACGGCGGACGCCGTCAGCGTATCGGTATCGCCCGCGCGTTGGCTATGAACCCGAAGTTCATCGTCTGCGACGAGCCGGTATCCGCTCTGGACGTATCCATTCAGGCGCAGATCTTAAACCTGTTGAAAGAGCTGCAGCACAAGATGGGTCTGACCTATATGTTCATCACCCATGACCTGTCGGTTGTAAACCACTTCTCTGATGATATTGCCGTTATGTATCTGGGCAGACTGATCGAGAAGGCGCCGTCAGAAGAGCTGTTCGCGCATCCGACGCATCCTTATACCCAGGCTCTGCTTTCGGCTATTCCGATCCCGTCGCTGCGCAACCGCCGCGAGAGAATTATCTTAAAGGGTGAGATCACATCTCCGATCGAACCGCCGGCATCCTGCCGTTTCGCAAACCGCTGCCCGCACGCGACCGAGCGCTGTCACAGCGCGGAGCCGCCGTTAAAGGAGATCAGCCCCGGACACTTTGTATCCTGCTTCCTGACCGACTAATCCTTCGGGATCGGTTTTTGCGGCAGGAATGTATAAATCCAGTCGGGACACAAACTATCTGTGTCCCGGCTGGATTTTGTGATACCAGGGTAAAACCGTCCGGGTTCGGGCGAACGAGCGAAACCGGGGCAAACGGACCGGTATCGCGAAAAAGGATGGTATTATGAGCAACTAATTATAGGGAGGGTACAAAACCATGCAATCCATTGGAATTAATGATTTTACTTATTACAATTACCCCACAGGGCTGACGGTTTCTCCGGACGGAAAGCACGGCGCGATCGCTGTGGTGAACGCCAACGAGGAGAACAACTGCTATGATTCTTGCCTCTGGCTGTATGATATGGCGGACGGCAGCTGCAGAAAGCTTACCAGTGGGAAGAAGGAGCGGAATTTTATCTGGCTGGATGGAGAAACCATCCTTTTCACCTCGGACCGGGAAAAGCGTCATGAGGCGGAGATCAAAAAGGGCGAGGACTGGACCAGCTTTTACCGGATTTCAATTCATGGCGGCGAGGCGGAGTTCGCCTTCGAGCTTCCGTATAAGGTTCAGAAAATGAAGCTGGCGGGCAACCGGCTGGTAATGACCGTTAAGTATGATTATCAGAAACCGGATTTTGCCCACATGACCGAGGAGGAGAAGAAGGAGGCCTATAAGAGCTGGGAAGAGGAGAAGGATTACGAGGTATTCGACGAGCTTCCCTTCTGGGCCAACGGCCAGGGAATCGTAAATAAGAAAAGGACCCGCCTCGCGGTCTGCGACCTTGAAACCAAGGAGGTCCGCATCGTAAGCCCGGATTATGAGAATGTGGAGGGCTTCTGGGTAGAAGGCGGCGAACAGGTTCTTTATATTTCCAACCTTTATACGGATAAGAAGGATGTTTACCAGGGGTTAAAGCTTTACACGATTTCTTCCGGAAAACTGGAAACGGTTGTGGAGCAGAAGGATATGAGCATTGACTATGCCTGCATCCTGAAGGGAAAAGTGACCTTCTTCGGTTCCTATATGAAGGATTACGGCTTCAATGAGAATGATAAGCTGTACACCGTGGAAAACGGCGCGGTGACCCTGCTTTCTGATTACGACGACAGCATCCATGATTCCATCTGCTGTGACTGCAAGTTCAACGACGGCGCGTCGGCGGTTCATGATGAAAATTATATCTACTTTATCGCGACCTTGAGGAAGCAGAGCGTGATCCGCCGGTTTGACGCCGCGGGGCATATGGAGACGCTGGTGGACCGCCAGGGCGCGGTTCACAGCCTGGCGCTTTGCGGCAATACGATCTATTATCCGGCGATGCGGGATATGGGCCTGACGGAGATCTACAGCTTTGACGGCAAGGAGGAGAAGAAGCTCACTTCCTTTAACGACGCCATCCTTGCGGATAGAGAGGTCTGCCCGGTGGAGGAATTTACCTTTACCTGCCAGGGCCTGGAGCTGGATGGATATGTAATGAAGCCGGCCGGCTTTGATCCGGAAAAGAAATATCCGGGGATCCTGACGGTCCACGGCGGCCCGAGAGCCACCTTTGGCCCCACCTTCTTCCATGAAAGCCAGGTATTCGCCAATGCCGGATATTTCGTGTTCTTTACCAATCCGCTGGGCAGCGACGGCCGCGGAAATGAGTTTGCGGATATTACCGGTAAACACGGCGGAATCGACTTTGACTGCTGCATGGCGCTGACGGACGAGGTGGTGAAGCGGTATCCGCAGATCGACGAGAAGCGTCTGGGGATCATGGGCGGCAGCTACGGCGGCTTTATGACCAACTGGGCCATCGGAAATACGACCCGGTTCGCGGCGGCCTGCTCCCAGAGAAGCATCGCCAACTGGATTTCCAAGTGCATGACGACGGATATCGGTTATTACTTCAATATGGATCAGCTGGCTGCCGATCCCTGGAACAGCCCGGAAAAGATGTGGGCCCACTCTCCGCTAAAGTATGCGGATATGGCGAAGACGCCGACCTTGTTTATCCAGTCGGATGAGGACTACCGCTGCTGGATGGGCGACGCGCTCCAGATGTTCTCGGCGCTTAAGTATTTCGGCGTGGAGGCAAGAGTCTGCCTGTTCCACGGCGAAAACCATGAGCTGTCCAGGTCCGGAAAGCCGAAGCATCGGATCCGCCGGATGACGGAAATGATGAATTGGTTTGATAAGTATCTGAAATAAGTGTGGCAATTTTTGGTCAGGAATGATTTGACGATGACAAATCCCCTGTTTCATGCTATAATCATTTCATAGTCAGTAATGAGGTGATTGATTCATGCGGAAACGCGTTTCGATAGCGGCTTTTTTCGCCGCGGCAGTATCTGCTGTTTCCCTGTCTGCCTTTTCTGTGTTCGGAGCGCCGGAACAGGTACAGGTCGATACGATCGTTCTGGAGACGGAAGCGGCTAGTTCTGAGGAGGTTCCGGCGGATCTGGGCTGGAAAACGGAGCAGGATAAAGGACAGTGGATCGAGGATATGGGAATTGCGGGCGACGCGAAAAGCCTGGTCCTGATTTTAAATAATGTGGACAATGGGAACGCGCCGAAGCTTCCGGCCGCGGAAGAGGTGTTGCAGAAAAAAATGAAGCAGAAGGAGCCCTTAGCGGGGAATTCCCGCCTGATCTATCTTTCCAAATCGGAGGATGGAAGCTGGCAGGAGAATTTTTCCGCCAACTGCTTTATTTCCGGCGGACAGACCCAGTCGCCGGAGGAGATCTACGGAGTTTACCGGCTGGAAAGCGCCTTTGGCAGCAGGCCGGATCCGGGAAGCCTGGTTTCTTATCATGTTTTGACGGACCGGGATTATTGGATTACGGATGTTGATGATGAGAATTACGGCGCGATCTTCCGAGCGGGGAAAAATGCGCCGGAGGCGGATTGCTTTGTCAATCTGATCGAGCGGAAAGCTTTTTCCAATTACGGGATGATCTTAAAACCGGAGGAGGAAGGCGGCGCTTATCCTGCACTTTTGGTGGACTGCCAGCAGGAGAGTACCTACGACAATACCTTCGCGGGGGTTCAGATTTCGGAAAGCCTTGTGCGGATGCTGATCCAGTCCATCGACGGCGAGACGAGAATTATGATCGCCGGAGACGTGGAGGAGCTGGAGGGAATGTAGAGTGGATTGATTCCTGATTTTCAGTGAAAAAGGATAAAAGGATAAAAAGACACAGACGGCTGTTTTGGCTGTCTGTGTTTTTTTATCCCTTATGCGTTTATTCTCGCAGGACGGGCTTTCAGCTGTGCGCATTTTTTGACAGCCTGGCGGCCAGATCCCGTATGAGTTCCGCCTGTTTTTGCTCCCCGGGGCTCATGTTTTCCGTCAGGATCGTAAAAAGAAGGGAGCGTTCCTCGGGGGAAAAGGCGAGGCCGGAGGCGGAAAGCTTCCGGTTCAGCTCCAGAAATAAGGGCAGCTTCTGGGAGGACGGAGCGTTGGAAAGCTGCGCAAAAAACTGATCGAGCAGCTGAAGCTTGCGCGGATCCATCCGGCGAAGCCTGGGATCCGAATTCCATGTCTGATTCAAAGGGGATACCTCCTGTATTCGGGTTATACGCCGGCGGCGGGCTGCATCTGTCCCAGGGTCTGGAGCATCACGCGGATGGTCTCCAGCCGGTTTTGCTGCTCCGGAGGGAGCAAAGCGATCAGCTGTTCCGGGGAAAAGGCGGCGCCCGGACGGCCCTGGGGGCGGTTCCTGCGGCTGATCAGGATATTGGAAAAAACGTCGATGAGCTCCTGTTCCCTTGGATTGGCATAGGGCTTTACGGCCGCCAGCATATCCACGGCGGACGCATGGCCGGCTTCCAGGGAGCAGACGCTTAACATCCCGTCGTCGTTTTCCTCAAAAAATTCCATGGTCCGCACCAGCTCGTTCCATTTTACAAAGAGAGACAGCGCCTTCTGCTGAGAAATTTCCATATAGGGAAGAGCGGCTTTTAACATTTGAAGATGATGGTCGCCGATGGCATAGTCCAGATCGGTGAGCTTTAGTTCTTTTTCGTTCATTGACAGGCCTCCTTGAACGGACGTTTCCTTTTGTGACAATATATGCCGCGGCTTTGACCTTCATTCCAAAAGCATGTTCCAGGGAACACACCGTTTTTTTCAGCCGGCATATGATAAAAAGGAGGACGAAGCTTAGGATGCGAAAGGGCCGGCGGGAGATGATAAGAAGCATTTTTAAGCCGGCAGGATTGGATCCGTGGAGGAAATTTATGGCAAGCCGCCTGATCATAGATGGAAACAGCGTTTACGAGATCGACGAGGACTGCGAGCGGCAGTTTTTGTCGGAACAAAAAAGACGTCAGGAGAAAATGGCCCGCACCGGCGCGCGGCGCGCCTTAGGCGCAGGAGGGACGTGGATGGGAAAAAACGAAGCGTGAATGTGAAAATAGAAAAGATACGGGGATAAGAAAAAGGGGCGGGAGAATTCCCGCCCGGACAGGAAATGACTAGCAGCAGAAACCGCCGTTTCCGCCCCAGCCGCCGCAGCATAACAGAAGCAGGAGCCAGATGCAGTTGTTGTCAATTCCGCATCCGCAGCCGTTATTGCAGCCATTATGTCCCCAGCCGCCGCAGCAGCATAACAGAATGAGGATCCAGATCATATTATTTCCACATCCGCATCCAGTGTTTGGAGTGTCGCATCCGCAACCACAATTCGTAGCAGCTAAATCACTCATGTTGTAGTCCTCCAGAGCTTTTTTGATTACACTCCATCATATGACATCCGGCTTGTCATAATTGCCTGTTTTTTGCAATTTATTTTCTGAAAGCTCCCGGCGCGGGGGAAAAACCGGTTTGGGCAAATTAGAAAAAGAACATTGTGAAAAGGAGAAAAAAATGATAGAGTAGTCTCTATAGGAGGAGATGAAAGATCATGGAAAAGCTTTACTATGAATCGGCGTATAGAAAAGAATTTGAGGGGACGGTCCTTTCCTGCGAACCGGGAAAGAATGGCTTTGAGATCGTTCTGGATCAGACGGCGTTTTATCCAGAGGGCGGGGGACAGCCGGCGGATACTGGGATCCTGGGCGGCGTCCGCGTTTTGGACGTACATGAAAAAAACGGCCGGATCGTCCATATGACGAAGGAGCCGCTGACGCCGGGAGAAACGGTTTGGGGAAAAATCGACTGGGACCGGAGATTTCTGCATATGCAGGAACATTCGGGGGAGCATCTGGTTTCCGGCTTGATCCACGGCCGGTTCGGCTATGATAACGTGGGTTTTCATATGGGGGCGGAAGAGGTGACGATCGACTTCAACGGCCTTTTGGAGTGGAAGGATCTGATGGAGATCGAGGCGGAGGCCAACCGCCTGATCTGGGAGAACGAGGAGGTGTACGCCGGTTTTCCGCCGAAGGAGGAACTTGCCGATTTGGATTACAGGAGCAAAAAGGAGCTTTCCGGCGAGATCCGGATCGTAAAGATCCCGGGCGCGGATATCTGCGCCTGCTGCGGGACCCATGTGGCGCGTACCGGTGAGATCGGGCTGGTAAAATTTCTTTCCATGATCCATTATAAAGGCGGCGTCCGTATTTCTCTTTTGTGCGGAAGAGCGGCGATGATGGACTATGAAAAACGGCGGGAACAGCTGCAGAATATTTCGGTTCTTCTCTCGGTGAAGCCCTTGGAGGCGTTTGGTGCGGTGGAGAAGCTGAAAGGGGAAACCGAGCGGTTAAAGGAAGCGCTGTCAAAGAATGGAAAGCGGATCATTGAAATGGAAACGGCCGGCTTAAAAAAGCGGGACGGCCGGCTTTATCTTTTGGAACCGGATTTTGACGGGCTGATGCTCAGGCATCTGGCCAATCGTATGCTGGAAGAGGGGAGAGGCGAGACGGTCCTGGCCCTTGGCGAGACGGCCGGCGGATTCCTTTATGTCCTTGGCAGCCGTACAGAAGATATGCGCCAGCTGTCCAAGGAATTGAACGGCCTTCTTTCCGGCCGCGGCGGCGGAAGCCAGCAGATGGCGCAGGGCACCTTTTTTGCCGCGCCGGAATCGGTGTCTGCGGTGTTGAAGAACTGCGGGTTTCGTCCCGCGAAAGAATCGGGGGACGAGCCGGGAGAGCGGGGGCGGCTTTGATCGAGCCGCCCGGATTTAGCAGCCTTGAACCATGTAATTGATCAGCCGCTCGGAATCTTCCGGGGTATGGGTAGTCAGATCCAGCTCCTTAATGGTTCCGTCTGAAAATACAGTGGCCATGGAAAAATACTGGCTCAGCTTGGATTTCAGATTGACATAGCCTCCCTGGGGCAGACTTAACTCAACGGCCCCGTCGCACTGATTGATGACATGGAAAAATTTATCAAGGTTGGTAATGTTTTTTAATTTCAGTTTCATAATGATCCCTCCTAAAAGGTTCAAATTGGATTGTTTTTCGGGAGCGGATTAATGGAACTCCCGTTTACGGTTGTGATTTTAA
>DVFQ01000143.1 GCA_018713185.1 Candidatus Copromonas avistercoris (nom. illeg.)
TATAACACTTATTGTTAGCACTGTCAAGAGGTGAGTGCTAATTATTTTGTGAAAATTCTGTGAAGTCTCGATTTCCTTTCACCCCCACTTATGATATGATAAGGGAACGGGAGGGCAAGCATGGTGTTCCGCAATTACGCCCGTTCCATCAAGAAAAACTATACTTAAATAATATGAATAATTCCGGCTAAACACGTTCTGTCTTTTTGCAGTCTAAAACCAGAGAAATCAGCCTTATTCATTGATCGCCTCAATTCCCATCTGAGCCGCTTCCCCTATAGCACAGTCTCAATCGCGCGCCATTCTCCGGCCGTTGATCACATCACAAAATACAATGGGAACCAAAAAAGGATCCTGCCCTTTTGAAAGCCATTCGCCCTCAAAAATGCAGAATCCTTTTTTATTTCAAAATCGATACCGTCAAACTATTCCGCGCTCACCCTGCCGAAAATATTTCCATCCTACCGGAAATACTTCACGCCGCTCTCGAAGATCTTCATATCCTGTTCGCCGGAAATGTTCTTCGCCACCGCGTCTCCGCGTCTCTCGGAATGGGCCATCTTTCCGTACACCCGTCCGTCGGGGCTGGTGATGCCTTCGATCGCCATATAGGAACCGTTGGGATTCCAATATTCGTCCATGGTAGGATTGCCCTTCTCATCTACGTACTGGGTTGCAACCTGTCCGTTGGCAAACAGTCTGGCCAGCCACTCGTCGGAAGCAACGAAGCGTCCTTCTCCATGGGAAACCGGATTGACGTAAATACCGCCCAGTTCCGCCTCCTGGAGCCAAGGCGACTTGTTGGAAACCACCTTTAAGTTCACCATCTTGGATACATGGCGTCCGATGGTATTGTAGGTCAGCGTCGGAGAATCCGCCTTCTGCTCCTCGATCGTTCCATCCGGAACCAGTCCCAGCTTGATCAATGCCTGGAAACCGTTGCACACGCCGAGGATCAGTCCATCCCTCTGGTTCAGCAGACGAAGCAGCTCTTCCTTTAATACCTCGTTGCGGAAGGCCGTCGCAAAGAATTTTGCTGATCCCTCCGGCTCGTCTCCCGCGGAGAAGCCGCCCGGGAACATAACGATCTGCGCCTTTTCGATTTCTTTTCTGTAGACCTCAACAGACTCCCGGATATCCTCCGCGTTCCGGTTGCGGAATACCCGCGCCGTCACATTGGCCCCGGCCCGCTCAAATACCTTCGTGCTGTCATACTCGCAGTTGGTTCCCGGGAACACCGGAATAAATACGTTGGGCGTACCGATCTTATGGGTGCAGACTGTAACCTTGTCCGCCTTAAACAGCTGCTGCGGGATTTCCTCCTGCTTTACTCCGGACTCGGTGGGGAACACCTTCTCAAGAGGCGCGTTCCAGGCGTCCAAAGCTTCTTTGAGGCTGATGGAAACCGGTCCGTACTCGAAGGCCGCCCGGTCCGTCACCTCGCCGATCACCGTATAAGAGATCGAAAGATTTCCTACCCGGCCGTCCGGAACCTCGCAGACGATATCGCCCCATCCGGGGGCAAAGAAATCTCTGGGATCCAGGTTATGCTCGATCTTGATTCCAAGATGATTTCCGAAGGCCATCTTGCTGACCGCCTCGGCAGCGCCGTTTCCTTCTACCGCGTAAGCGGAAATGATATTTCCTGCTTTAATATCCTCAAACAGCTTTCCATAGCCGTCCATCGCCTGCTCATAATCCGGCAGATCGTACTCGGTCTTCTGGATCCGGAATAATACCAGCTTGTTCCCCGCCTTCTTAAGCTCCGGAGAGATCACAGTCTTCTCGCTGGCCACATCCACCGCGAAGGAAACCAGGGTCGGCGGAACATTCAATTCCTCTCCATCCTCCTCGTTAAAGGTTCCGGACATGCTGTCCTTTCCTCCGATGGACGGAAGTCCCAGTCCCAGCTGAGCGCTGTACGCGCCTAAGAGAGCCGCAAACGGCTGGCTCCAGCGTTTGGGATCCTCGCTCATCCTGCGGAAATACTCCTGGAAGGTGAAGCGGATCTTTTTCACATCACCGCCGGCCGCCGCGATCTTGGCAACGGAGGTCAGGACCGCATAAACAGCGCCGTGATACGGGCTCCAGCTGGAAAGATACGGATCAAAACCATAGCTCATCATCGTAACCGCGTCGGTCTTTCCATGAAGGACCGGAAGCTTTGCCACCATGGTCTGGATCTCCGTCTGCTGGAACGCTCCGCCGTAGGGCATCATGACCGTTCCCGCTCCGATGGACGCGTCGAACATCTCTACAAGTCCCTTCTGAGAGCATACGTTTAAGGAGCCGAGAAGCTTTAACCACCGCTCTCTGACGTCTCCCGCCTCACGCCGCTCGAAGGGCCGTCCCTCCCGGCTGGGAACTTCTAAGGTCACGTCCGCCTCCTGATGGGCGCCGTTGGTATCCAAAAACGCGCGGCTTAAATCCACAATGGTCTTGCCCCGCCAGTTCATTACTAATCTCGGGCTCTCCGTCACAACGGCTACCGTAACCGCTTCCAGATTTTCCTCTGCCGCGTACTGAAGGAACTGATCCGCGTCCTTGGGATCCACCACGACCGCCATCCGCTCCTGGGACTCGGAGATCGCGATCTCCGTTCCATCCAGACCGGCATATTTTTTCGGCACCTGATCAAGATCGATCAAAAGGCCCGCCGCCAGCTCGCCGATGGCGACCGATACGCCGCCGGCTCCGAAATCGTTGCACTTTTTGATCAGTCTGGAAACCTCAGGACGGCGGAACATTCTCTGGATCTTGCGCTCTGTGGGCGGATTTCCCTTCTGGACCTCCGCGCCGCAGACTTCAATGGACGCCTCCGTATGAACCTTGGAGGAGCCGGTAGCGCCGCCGATTCCGTCGCGGCCGGTGCGTCCGCCAAGAAGGATAATGACGTCGCCAGGATCCGAGGTTTCCCGGATCACATTCTTTCTGGGAGCCGCTCCCATAACGGCTCCGATCTCCATCCGCTTCGCCACGTAGCCCGGATGATAGATCTCTTTTACATATCCCGTCGCAAGGCCGATCTGGTTTCCGTAAGAGCTGTAGCCGTGAGCCGCCTCCGTGACCAGCTTCTTCTGGGGAAGCTTGCCCTTTAAAGTCTCCTTTAAGGATTTTGTCGGATCTGCGGCTCCCGTGATCCGCATTGCCTTGTAAACATAGGTACGTCCGGACAGCGGGTCGCGGATCGC
This sequence comes from Candidatus Copromonas avistercoris (nom. illeg.), assembly GCA_018713185.1. Classification (GTDB taxonomy): domain Bacteria; phylum Bacillota; class Clostridia; order Lachnospirales; family Lachnospiraceae; genus Copromonas; species Copromonas avistercoris. The sequence goes on from DVFQ01000143.1 coordinate 3,192, forward strand.
GCCGCCGAGGCAGGTAGCCGCGCCGCCGAAGGGCTCGATCTCCGTCGGATGGTTATGGGTCTCATTCTTAAAATTAACCAGCCACTCCTCGGTCTTTCCGTCGATTTCCACTGGCACTACGATGGAGCAGGCGTTGATCTCCTCGGATTCCTCCAGATCCTCCAGCTTGCCCTCGGCGCGCAGCTTCTTCATGCCCAGGACCGCCAGATCCATCAGGCAGACAAACTTATCGTCTCTTCCTTTGTAAAGGGCCTGATGGTCGGAAAGATACTGATTGTAGGTGTCCTCGATCGGCTTTCTGTAATCGCCGTCGGTGAATGTTACGTTCTTAAGCTCCGTCGCAAAGGTCGTATGACGGCAGTGATCGGACCAATAGGTATCCAGCACACGGATCTCCGTGATCGAGGGATCCCGCTTTTCTTCATTCTTAAAATAATTCTGGATATGAAGGAAATCCTTAAAGGTCATCGCCAGGTTCATGGAACCATAAAGCTCCTTGAGCGAAGACTCGTCCATGGCAGAAAAGCCCTCCAGGATCTTAACATCCTCCGGCTCCTCGAAGACAGCCGCCAGCGTCTCCGGAATCTCCGCAGCCGCCTCCCTGGAATCCACCGGATTGATGCAGAAGGCCTTGACCGCCTCCGCCTGCTCCTTCGTCAGGGTTCCCTGGATCACATACGTAGTCGCCGTACGGATCACCGGCTCTTCCTTCTCGTTTAAAAGCTTCACGCACTGCTCCGCGGAATCCGCCCTCTGGTCAAACTGGCCCGGCAGGTACTCTACGGAAAAGACCGTATCCCCGGCTCCGCAGAGGAAGGTTCCCTCAAACACCTCGTCAAGGGGCGGTTCGGAAAAAATCGTCGCCAACGCCTCCTCGTAAACCCGGTCGGAAATGTTTTCAATATCATAGCGGATCAGCACCCGGACTCCCGTTACCGTAGAAATCCCCAGGTAATTCTCCAGCTCGTTCTTCAATTCCCGTGCCTTGATCGCATATTCCGGCTTCTTTTCGACATATACGCGTCTTACGCTCATGGTATCTCTCCTCCTGAATTTCCTGAATCCATTCCAGATGTCGCTGTTTTTATCATAACACAAAGGAAACTAATTAGTAAAATTAATATCGCTTATCAGATTTATTATTTTTACTAATATATTCCATTAAGACTGGAGGGAACGGTTGATCTCGCTCATACTGAGGGCGTCCATGGTGACCTTCATGATCTCCCGCACCTCATCCTCCGTCATCTTCATGCGTTCCGCCAGCTCCGCGAGAGTTGCTTCCCTTCCCAGCTGCTCCGCCATGGTCTTGGAAACCTCCTGCAGGACGTTGACCCGCGCCAGCATTTCTTCCTCGATATCCGCTTCCGATTTCTGCTCCTTGACAACCTCCTCCAAGCGCACCCGGATCCGGCTCTCCAAAAGGGTTTCAAAGCTGCCCTCAAAACCTTCGTCCGCTAAAAGCATTAATTCCATGCTGGCCTCCTGGATCAAATCCGAAAGCGGAACGCCCTGGTTGATATAATCCTGGACAAAAAACAGCGCCTTTTTCAGATTCCCCTCGATCAGACGCTCCCTGGCCTTCGCGTCTCCATTCCGGATTTTTGCGATCAGCTGCCTTGTCTCCTCCTCCGAGCAGGGCTCGATCGCCGCCAGTTCCTCCAGATACACATTTTCAAAGCTGTCCTGCGCAAAATTCTCCTGCCCCGCTTCCTCCTGATCCCATTCCTTCTGATCCCATTCCTTCTGATCCAAATTCTTCTGCTCCTCTCCCATCGCGAATCTCTCCTTCCTTCTCTCTTTTCTGCCTCTTGCCGCGTTCTCCTTCCCGCCTTTATCTGCTTCTTTTTCGTTTCTCCCTCTTTCCAGCTCTGGAAATTTATGATACAATAAGCTGACAATTTATAAGGAGAACTAATGATGGATATTAACTATGAATTATATAAAGTGTTTTATTACGTTGCGAAAACCTTAAGCTTTTCCGACGCCTCCAAGGCGTTGTTTATTTCCCAGTCGGCCGTCAGCCAGTCGGTGAAAACCCTGGAAAAAAAGCTGGGGCAAAACCTGTTCCTGCGCAGTACAAAAAAAGTACAGCTGACCACCGAAGGGGAAATCCTTTTTAAGCATATCGAACCGGCCATGAACCTGATCCGCAAGGGAGAAGCCCAGCTTTTAGATACCAGCTCCCTAAGCGGCGGCCAGCTGCGGATCGCCGCCAGCGACACCATCTGCCGCTACTATCTGGTTCCTTATTTAAACCGGTTCCACAGCGCCTATCCCGGAGTCCATATTAAAGTGACCAACTCCACCTCCATCGAATGCGCCCATATCCTGGAAAACGGCCAGGTGGACTTTATCGTCACCAATTATCCCAATTCCGGCCTCCAAAGTACGTTAAAAATCCGCCCCATTTATGAGTTCCACGACGTATTTATCGCCAACCCGGAGCATTTCCCGTTAAAAGGGCGCTCCGTCTCTTTAATGGAGCTTTTAGAATATCCCATCATGATGCTGGATCGGAAAAGCACCACCAGCGAATTTCTCCACTCCGTTTTCCAGCAGTCCCACCTGGATCTGGTCCCGGAGATTGAATTAAGCAGCAACGACCTGCTGATCGATCTGGCCCGCATCGGTTTGGGGATCGCCTTCGTTCCCGATTACTGCGTCCCAGTCCAGGATGACCGCCTCTTTCGCCTGAACCTGGAGGAGCGGCTCCCCTCCAGGAAGCTGGTCGTCGCCTGCAGCGAAAATTTTCCTGTTTCCCAGGCCGCAAAGCAGTTTATGGACATGCTGTAGCTTTTTCCCGTTCCTCCCAGAAATCCTTTAAGCACTGGCCCACGTTTCCCCGGTTTACCCTAAGGAACCGTTCCCACTCCCGGGGAAACAGATCCAGGTACTCCCGCCGCAGGAACCGGTCGTCCAAAAGAAGGATCACGCCCTCGTCCTCCATAGTGCGGATCACCCGTCCGGCGGCCTGCAGCACCTTATTCATTCCAGGATACTGATAGGCGAAATCAAATCCCGCCTGCTCGGTTTCCTCAAAATATCCTTTCAAGACCTCCTGCTCGGTGCAGACCATGGGAAGTCCCGTTCCCACAACGGCCACACCGATCAGCCGTTCCTCTTTCAGATCGATCCCCTCGGAAAAAACGCCGCCCATAACGCAGAAGGCCGCCAGGGAACGCGGCCGTTCCTTTTCAAATTCTCTAAGAAACTCCTGCCGCTCCTCTTCTCCCATTCCCTGTCCCTGGATCAAGAGATCCGCCTCCAGCGGTTCCTCGTCAAAACAGGCCTCCACCTGCTCCATATACTGATAGGAAGGAAAGAAAACCATATAGTTTCCCTGCCTGGCTCCGGTCATGGCCCGGATATACTCCGCCACCTTCCGGTACTCCGACGCGTTTCTCCTTGTATAGCGGCTGCTGACGTCCTCCGCCACCATCAAAAGACGTTTTTCCTCTGGAAACGGCGAGTTGGCGTACACCGCGTAATCCTCCTCCTGTCCCGACAGAAGGGTCTTATAATAGCGGATCGGCAGAAGCGTCGCCGAAAAAAGGATCGTACTGGCTCCCTGATCCATACATTCCGAAAGATTCTTCGCCGGATTCACGCAGAACAGCCGCACCAGATAGGAATCCGTCCCGGAAGCTTCCCCGTAGATCCGGTAATGCCCGTCCAGACGCTCGTAGACATACAAAAAGTCCCTCAGGCAAAAATAAAAGTCCAAAACCAGATCCCGGTCCGCAAACTCCGGTTCCTCCTCCAGAAACCGTTCCATTTCAGAAAATACGCCCATCACGGCCGCTGCTAAGGGCGTCACATCCTCCAAAAGCTTCCAGCCCTCCTGCTCCCGCTTCATCTGCAGCAGCAGGCGGTTGCATTTTAAAAGCCCCTGTTCCAGGGCGGGGGAGCGCCCCTTGATCAGCCGGCGGATCTTAAGGAAATCTTCTTTCCAAAGAGAAGCGCTGTACATTTCCCTGGCCCTAGGAACCAGGTTATGGGCCTCGTCCACCAAAAACAGATATTCTCCCTTATTTCCCTCCGCGAAATACCGCTTCAGCCGTACGTTGGGATCGAACACGTAATTATAATCACAAATGATCCCGTCCGTCCAATTGGAAATATCAAGGCAGAATTCAAAGGGGCAGACCCGGTGCCGCTTCGCGTACTCCAGGATCTTTTCCCTGGTAATCTCCTGTTCGTTCCTAAGCATTTCAAAGACAGCCCCGTTTACCCGGTCAAAATGTCCCTTGGCATAGGGGCACGCGTCTGGATTGCACTCCGGTTTTTCCAAAAAGCAAAGCTTCTCCTTTGCCGTGATCGTCACCGAAGTAAACGTAAGTCCCAAGGAACGCAGGATACGGAACGCTTCCTCCGCCACGGTCCTGGTTACCGTTTTCGCCGTCAAATAGAAGATCTTATCGCCTTTTTCCTCCCCCACCGCCTTCACCGCCGGGAAAATAGCGGAAAGCGTCTTTCCGATCCCCGTAGGGGCCTGGATAAACAGCCGTTTTTTCCTGGAAATGGCACGGTAAACCGATACGACTAGATCCCTCTGGCCCGCCCGGTAGGGAAAGGGAAATTCCAGCCCCCGGATCGACTGGTCGCGGGCCTCGCGATGGCGGTACTGGTATCTGGCCCATTTAAAATATTCCCCGATCACGCCTTGAAACCACTGGCAAAGCTCCGCCCTGGTATGCTGGCTGCGAAACCGCTTGATCTCCTCTGTTTCCAGACTGCAGTAGGTGAGCTGGATCCCGATCTGCTCCAGCTCATGATCGCAGCAGTAAAAATAGCCGTAGCACATCGCCTGCGCCAGATGGAGGGGAAAGGGTTCCGAAAACCGGGCCACATCCGCGTACATTCCTTTGATCTCGTCAATATACCACTGGCCGTCCTCCTCAAAGATCCCGTCGGCCCGTCCCTCCACCAAAAGCGTCAGCCCCTCCTCGGGCTCCGACTCCTGATGGCGCAGAAAAACCTCCGCCTGATACCCGGCTCCCATCCGCTTTTGGATCTTCCTGTGGATCCGGCCGCCCGCCAACATCGCGTCCTTCTGCGCGCCGCTAAGGCGCCGGTTGTCCAGATCCCCGGAACGAAGAATAAATTCTACAAGGTTCCGGACGGAAATACTGCTGGTCTTCTTCTCCGCTTGCTCCATGCTTCTTCCTCTGATCTACAGCTGGGCCGGTCCGGCCCATACGAAAAACCGCCGTACCCTTTCGGCACGGCGGCAGCTTTTTCTCCCCTACGCGACAGCATGAACCTTTGCCGCATCTTTTTCAACCAGAAATTCTTCAAATTCCTGATTCTCACCATCATATTCCACAGTCAGTTCTTTTGTGAGATCGAGGCTCAGCACGCCAAGGATCGACTTGGCATCGATGATCACCCGGTTGTAAAAGACATCCACATCAAAATCGCACTCAACTGCGCGGCGGACAAATTCCTTGGCGTCAGCAACAGAAGAGAGTCTAATTTTTTTCTGCTTCATCATGACATTCAAACTCCTTTACTCATTTCCATACTCCGCGTTTTGCGAAGCCGACACAAGTTAATTAGTTCTCTGTGGCGTTGCTATTTTAACATGTTCTAAACAGACAGTCAACGCCCAAATGTCATGATTTTCCAGCTATTTTCCAAAAAACTGATTTCTTCCAAAACAAAAATGGCCAAAGTCCCAGATCAGAACCTTGACCACTTTTCGGCTTCTATAATCAGCAGGGGAAGAGGGGCTCGAACCCCCATCTACGGTTTTGGAGACCGCTGCTCTACCATTGAACTATTCCCCTTCGCGTCTCACGCTTGACTATATTAGCACAGGATGATTCAATTGTCAATGTTTTTTTCTGTCCGAAATTCCTCTGAAGGATTCCTTCGCCTTTCGGAGCTATTCCCTCTTAAACCTCGATCAGCTCATATTCCCTGGTTCCGGCGCCCAGGGCCTCCGCCGCCTCGATGGTATGGGCTCCGTTTCTGGTCTCAACACGCTCAATAAAGTGATCCCTTCCCGGATCCTCCGACGCGTAGATCAGATCCATACATGCCTGATCGATGGCTACCGGATCCTCCGAAACAAGGATTCCAATATCCTTCATGCAGGGATCCTCGGCAACCGCGCAGCAGTCGCAGTCCACCGACAGATTTTTCATTACGTTCACATAAAGTATATTGCCCTTAAAATAGTCCACGATCGAGGACGCGGCGTCGGCCATGGATTCCAGGAACGCGTCCTGCTCGGACGTCCAGATCTTCTCCGGCTCGCCGGCCCCGTGGATATAAGCTTTTCCGGCGGAAGAAGCGATTCCGATGGAAAGCTGCTTTAACGCTCCGCCGTAGCCTCCCCTGGGATGCCCTTTGAAATGCGCCAGCACCAGCATGGAATCATAATTTGCCAGATCCTTCCCAACGAAATTTTTCTTGATCCTTTTTCCGTTGGGGATCGAAAGTTCCATGTCCGGCCCCTCCGCGTCCAGAAGATCCACCGTAAACATTTTCGTCCAGCCATGCTTTTCCAGCGTCCGGATGTGCTGCTCTGTGGTATCGCGCTCGCCGCCGTAGGCCGTATTGCACTCGACGACCGTACCATGGACCATTTCGACCGCCGGCTTCCAAAATACCGGCTTTATGAAATTCTGGTTCCCGACCTCGCCGGTATGGAGCTTAACGGCTACCTTGCCCGGAAGCTTTTTTCCTGTTTTTTCACAAAGCGCGACGACCATTTCCGGCGTGATCGTCCTGGAAAAATAAACCTTCGCTTTCATCCTCTTTCCCTTCCTTTCTGAGCACTGATCAACGGTTTCCTATAGATTAAGAATACTACTTCCATCCTCTTTTTTCAATCATGTGTTCAAATATCCGATCGCTTCCCGCACGTTAGAAACGCCGATCAGGCGGATCCGTTTTTCTTCCTTCAGCTTTTCCAAATTCGCCTTTGGAAGCATACAGCTGGAAAATCCCATTTTTACGGCCTCTGCCACTCTCTGGGCCGCCTGGGAAACGGCCCGCACCTCTCCGGCCAGTCCCACCTCTCCGAAGATCATCATCCCCGGATCCGCCGCGCGGTTTTTAAAGCTGGAGGTCAGCGCCATGATCAGCGCCAGATCCAGCGCCGGCTCATTCATTTTCAGGCCGCCGGCAATGTTCACATACGCGTCGTAGCGGCCCATGGCATAGCCGCAGCGCTTCTCTAAAATCGCCAAAAGAAGATTGACCCGGTTATAATCCGCCCCGTTGGCGGTTCTCCTGGCCATGCCGAAGCCGCTTTCCGTAACCAGTGCCTGCACCTCCAAAAGGATCGGCCGGGTTCCCTCCATAGAACAGGCGACCACAGAGCCCGACGTTCCCTCCGGCCTGCCGGAAAGAAGCATTTCCGACGGATTCTTTACCTCCGCCAGTCCGTTTTCCGCCATTTCAAAAACACCGATCTCATTGGTGGAACCAAACCGGTTCTTCACCGCCCTGAGGATCCGGTAACTGTCGTTTCGGTCGCCTTCAAAATAAAGGACCGTGTCCACCATATGCTCCAGCACCCGGGGACCGGCCACCACGCCCTCCTTCGTAACATGGCCCACAATAAAGATGGTGATCCCGTATCCCTTCGCGATCTGCATCAGCAGGTTCGTAGATTCCCGTACCTGGCTTACGCTTCCCGGAGCCGAAGACAAGTCCTCCCGGTACATGGTCTGGATCGAGTCGATCACCACGATCTCCGGCTTCGTATTCTCGATGGCGCCGGAAACCGCGTCCAGGTTCGTCTCGCACAGGAAAAACAGCTCGCCGGAAACCGCCCCGATCCGGTTGGCCCTCATCTTGATCTGCTTTAGGGATTCCTCCCCGGAAATATAGAGAAGCCGTTTCCCCGAAGCGGCCAGATTCCGGCAGACCTGCAGAAGCAGCGTCGATTTTCCGATCCCCGGATCCCCGCCGACCAATACCAGACTTCCCTTAACGATCCCGTCTCCCAGGACCCGGTCCAGCTCTCCAAATCCCGTTGGAGTCCGGTCCTGCTCCTCCAGGGAAATATCGGAAATGGAAACCGGGACCGCGGCCTTCCCCGCATTACGTTTTATCATTCCCGGACGGGCGGCCTCCGCCGCCGGTTCCTCCACAAATGTATTCCACTGGCGGCAGGAGGGGCACTGTCCCATCCACTTCGCCGATTCATATCCGCACTCTTTACAGAAAAAAACGGTGTGATTCTTTGTTTTCGCCACAAAAAGCTCCCTTTCTCAATCCTTCTCTTAAAAGGCCGAAAGGGGCTGCCGCACAGCCGGATCTGACCTGTACGGCGCCCCTTTTTTCTTATTTCCGAACGATCCGGACCTCTACGCTCTTTCCCTCGGAAAGCTCCACGGAAAGGCTTAACTTTCCGCTCATGTTGGTGACCATTCCTCCGACGGCCACGCCGTCCTCAAACACCTCATACTCCATATCGTCTTCCAGCTGCACGGTAATCTGCGCGTCCTCCGTGCCCTCAACGCGGAAGGTAACATCCGTGTCGCTGACGGAAAAATCATTGACGGCGGTTCCCGGAACCGACTCATAGACAAACATGCCGTTTCTTTCCAGCTTGGTGATATCCTTAAATGTCTTAACCTTATACAGATCGCCGTCATGCTCAAAATCCTCTGCCTTGGATTTTACATCCAGCATATAATTTCCAAAACTGATAGTCCCATTCTCCTCCGCACGGATCAATTCATTGATTACTGGCATAATACTTAATCTCCTTTTGTGTTTCCTACTAATCCATGGTTTCCTGCATGCGAGCATAAAGAAACCATTCCTTTAGCTGTCCTATGCCCGGCTCATTGCTTGCTGTACATTATACCATACCGACCGGCGTTTTTCCAGCGGTTTGTGGATGGACGGCAGAAAATTTCAGCTGGCCGTCCAGAACGGTAACGTCAACGGTATCGCCCTCCCGGACGGTTCCCTCCAGCACGGCTTCCGCCAGCTGATCTTCCAACAGATTCTGGATGGTGCGCTTTAACGGTCTTGCCCCGTATTTTTCATCATAGCCCTTTTCGATCAGGAATTCCTTCACATCCTCCCCGATTTCCAGGTGAAGATCCATCTGCTGGGCCGTCCGTTTGGCCACCGACCGCAAAAGGATCGCCACGATCTGCTTCATATGCTCCTTGGTCAGCGGGTGGAAAACGATGATCTCATCGATCCGGTTTAAAAATTCCGGCTTGAACAAGCGCTTGACCTCGTCCATCACTCCGGTCTTCATCCGGTCGTACCGCATTTTTTCATCATCCTGAGAGGTAAAGCCCAAAAGCTTCGGCGCCACGATGTTTTCCGCTCCCGCGTTGGACGTCATAATGATCACCGTATTTTTAAAGTCAATCTTATGGCCCTGGGAATCGGTAATGTGGCCGTCGTCCAGAACCTGGAGCAGGATGTTGAATACATCGGGATGGGCTTTCTCCACCTCATCGAACAGCACCACGGAATAGGGATTGCGGCGGATCTTCTCACTCAGCTGGCCGCCTCCCTCATAGCCTACATATCCTGGCGGCGAGCCGATCATCTTGGAAACGCTGTGCTTCTCCATATATTCCGACATATCGACGCGGATCAGCGCGTTTTCCGTTCCAAACATGGCTTCCGCCAGCGCCTTGCACAGCTCCGTTTTTCCCACGCCTGTGGGCCCCAAAAACAGGAAGGAGCCGATGGGCCGCTTGGGATCCTTTAATCCGACCCGGCCCCGGCGGATGGCTTTCGCGACGGCCGTCACCGCTTCCTCCTGACCGACGACCCGCTCATGAAGAATGGATTCCAGCTTTAAGAGACGCTCCGTTTCCTCCTCCGCCAGCTTGGATACCGGAATTTTCGTCCAGCCGGATACCACGTCGGCAATGTCGTTTTCCCCAACGGACAGCTTTTTGGAGTCTTTTTCCTGCTGCCACTTTTCCTGAAGCTTCTGGATCTCCTCCCGCTTCTTTCCCTGTTCCTTTTTGATCTCTCCGGCTTTTTCGTAGGCTTCGCTTTGAACCGCCTTTTCCTTCTCCGTCTCCAGCTCCTTGATCTGGGCCTCCAGCTCTTTGATCTCCTTGGGTTCCACAAATACCGTCAGACGGAGCTTGGAGGACGCCTCGTCCACCAGGTCGATGGTTTTATCGGGAAGGAACCGGTCGTTGATATACCGCGCGGAAAGCTTCACCGCCGCCTTTAAGGCCTCGTCGGTTATGGTTACATGGTGATGCTCCTCATACTTTGGCCGAAGCCCCTTTAAGATCTCAACGGCTTCCTCCTCCGTCGGCTCCTCCACGGTCACCGGCTGGAACCGCCGTTCCAGGGCCGGATCTTTTTCGATATATTTCCGATACTCTTCGATCGTGGTCGCTCCCACCAGCTGGATCTCGCCCCGGGCCAGGGAAGGCTTTAAAATATTGGAAGCGTCCAGGGCGCCTTCCGCTCCGCCCGCGCCGATGATAGTATGGAGCTCATCCAGGAACAACAGCACGTTCCCGGCTTCCCGCACCTCGTTCAACACGTTTTTGATCCTCTCCTCAAACTCGCCCCGGTATTTGGAACCGGCCACCATTCCCGACAAGTCCAAAACCACCACCCGCTTTCCGCGGATCGTTTCCGGGACGTCTCCGGATGCGATCATCTGGGCCAGGCCCTCGGCTACGGCCGTCTTTCCCACGCCCGGTTCTCCGATCAGGCAGGGGTTGTTTTTCGTCCGGCGGCTTAGGATCTGGATCACCCTCTGGATTTCCTTCTCCCTTCCGATCACCGGATCCAGCTTTCCCTCCTTCGCTAGCTGCGTCAGATCCCGGCTGTAGGAATCTAAGGTCGGCGTTCCCTGGCCGCCTTTTTGCGCCCGCCCTGAGGCAAGCTCCTCCCGTCCAGCCGCGCCGTCCTCTCCCATGGCGGAAAGAAGATCGATGTAGAGCTTCTGGATACTGATATTCATCGTATTCAAAAGCCGCACCGCGACGCAGTCCGATTCCTTTAACAGCGCCATCAAAATATGCTCCGTGCCGATTAGCGGCGCGCGGTAGCGAACCGCTTCCCGGTAGCTGTTTTCCAGAACATGGCGGGCGCTGGGCGTATAGCCCTCCCGTTCCCGCACCTTCGTGTTCTGATAGGAAGCCACCAGCTGCTGCTCCAGAGCCAGAAGCTTTTCTAACTTCACCTCATTGGCCTCCAAAACCCTGGCGGCCGTTCCGCTTCCCTCCTGTATCAGGCCCACAAGAATATGCTCCGTCCCCACCATGCGGACGCCCATATTCTCTGCGGCCTCTGCGGCAAGCGCCAGCGCTTCCTTTGCTTTTTCTGTATATTGATCCATTCTGTCCATAATCCTCCTACTGAATTTCCGGCAGCCTCTCCCGCAGAAACGCGGCTCTGGCAGCATCCAGCTCCTCCCGGCTTAAAGGCTTCTCCGACCGACTCAAAAGGTTCGCCGGCTGGATCCCCACCATCAATCCAAAAAGGGAGCAGGGTTCGTCTGTTTTTAAGATCCCGTCATTGATTCCCGCCATGATCTGGGATAACAGCTCCATGGCGTCTTTTCTTGTAAGCCTTCGGGCATACCGAAGCACGCCGTAGGATTTATAAGCCTCGTCGGCCCGGCCCAAAGGCCTCTGACGCAGCGCGTCCTTCCTCAGTTTCTTTTCCTGTACGTCTAACTCCGCAGCCGTTTTGGCCACAAGGTCGATGATCTCCTTCTCGCTCTGTCCCAGCGTTTTTTGATTGGACACCTGGTAAAGGGAACCGAAGTTTTCCCCGCCGTCGCCGTAAACGCCCCGGATCACCGTACCGAAGCGGGCCATATCCGCCGTAAGGCTGGCAAAATTCTTCTTTCGGGACAGCACCGGAAGATGGACGACGGCCGAAGCCCGAAGCCCCGTTCCCACATTCGTCGGGAACGAAGTCAAATACCCGTATTTTTCATCAAAGGAATAGTCAAACCGGTTCCCGATATAATCGTCGATCCGGTCCGCCCTTTGGTACAGGCGGGAAAGGCATAGCCCCATATCCACCGTCTGGATGCGGATATGGTCGTCGCCGTTTAAAACGACGCCCTCCCGCTCATCCTCCGAAAGGATCAGCCCCGACGGCTGATGCTTCTTCAGCACGCTGCGGTTGATGGCGCGCCGCTCGAAAAGCGCCGTTTTTTCCAGATCCGCCATCCGGTCCAGATAAGCGAACCGAAACTTTTTTCCCTCAAGGGACCCGATTCCCGCCAGTCCTTCATAAAGCTTTCCCGTCATTTCCGCGCTCTGTTCCCTCGTCATTTTTCCGGGGAACGGATATTCCCGCCAGTTGCGCACCAGGCGGATTCGGCTGTATATCACATTGGAGCCAGGCGTTCCCGGATCCTCATACCATTTATTCATGCTGACTGATCTCCTCCTCCAGCTTATGGATCTCATCCCGCAGCGAGGCCGCCTCTTCGTACTCCTCCCGTTTTACGGCGTCCTTGAGCCGCGCCTGTAAAAGCCTTACCCGCTCCTTTGCCGTAAGCGCCGCCTGCGCCCCGGATGAAGCCGCTTCATTTTCCGAAGGCTCCGGCGTCTCCTGGGATGCGCCGTCTTCCTTTAAGGAATCCTCGGTTTCCCGCGCCGTCTCCACCTCGCCCGCAAGCGGGCGCTTCCAGTCCGCCGGCCGCTTTCCCACATGCTTTTCGCTTCCCTGGAGATGGCGGATATTCTCCGCGATCAGCGGGTCGAAAACGCTGTAGCAGTCGGGACATCCAAACTGGCTGTTTTTTACAAACTCCTCATACGTGGTGCCGCAGGTGGGGCAGACCACTCCGGAAAACCGTTCGCTGGTACGGTCCGTCTCCTGCATCCCCAAGAGGCCGGACAAGAGCTTTCCCAAGGGAAACTCCCCCTCGAACAAAGCGGAATACTGTCCCATATCGATATGGCTCGCGCACTGGGCGCAGAGGTTATGCTCCGTCTTAACGCCGTTGATAACCTCCACATATTTCACGGTTGCTTCCCGTTTTTTGCAATGTTCGCAAAGCATTTTGTTCCTCCTTCTATGCCGGTCACGCCTGTCCGCCGAACTCGTCAAAAATCTGGTCCACAAGCGCATGGACCTCGTCCCGGCCCACGTTCTTGCAGATCCCGCGGGCCACTAAAAGCGTCAGATTTTCCTTCATTTCCTCCATCGCTCTCAGCTTATCCATGTCCAGGGCGATCACGGCTCCCCGTCTCCTGTCCAGACGGAGATATCCCTCCTGCTTTAGTACAGAATATGCCTTATTGACCGTATGCATGTTAATCCCGATTTCGTCCGCAAGCTGCCTTACGGAAGGAAGGCTGTCTCCCTCCCGCAGAGAATCCGTCGCAATCCCTACGATGATCTGATTGCACAGCTGAACATACAGCGCTTCCTCGCTGTTAAAATCAATTTTCAATATCATACGCTCACCGTCTTTCGTTTTCTGTCTGCGCCGTTCCTACTGCGACGCGCAGATTTTAAGATATTATTATTACATCTGTTATATTCACATAGTAACAAATTCCCGCATTTTCGTCAAGTGCCAATTCCTGGCGGACACCGCAGCTCCCGGCAGCAGCCCGCAGTTCCCGGCGGATATCCTCCCGCCCCGACAGCGGCCGCAGTTCCCAACAAACGCCGTCTACCGCCTCGTTCCGTCTGCCGCGCGGCTTCCCAGAATTGTTTCCATGAGCCAGGCCACATCATTCATCTCTTCCTCCATATATGCCCGGCCCTCTTCCTTCTCATAAGCGGCAAACAGAGCCGCGAAAACCAGTTCCTGATCCCTCTTTTCCTGCTCCGGGATCCCGGTTAATTCCAGGATAAAATACTCTCTGTGGCGGAGCATATTTTGAAATAGATTTTCCTTCCGCTCTTTCTCGGAGCTTTGATATAAAAACGCGCCAAAGCCCATCGTAAACCCGTCCGGCTCCGACGCATAAAGGGTCCGTTCCGTATCGCTGATCCGGTAGGAAACCGGGTATTCGCCTCCGTCCTCCCGGGGAACCGTCCGGTACGGACCGGCATCCGGCTGATAAACAAAATGCCAGTCGCCGTCAATAAACGCCTTCAGCCATCCCTTCGGCAGCCGGTTTAACTCCCCTTCGATCCGCGCCGTATCCTCCGGGGAAGCAAAAACCGGATTTCCTGACAGATCCCAGACGCGCACATCATATCCCGGCTCCGGCTGTCCCTGGGAATTGTAATATTGAAGTCCCTGATACTGGTTAGTCAAAAGCGCGCCGTCCGGCGAAAACCAGTACATTTTTCCATCGATTTCCCTGGGGCTTTCCTGATTCATGATCCCATCCGGCGAGAACCAATACCAGCTCCCATTATCTTTAAACCACCCGATGACCGCGTTTCCCTCTTTGTCATAATAATACCACCGGCCGTTTTCTCCCTCTCCGAGACATTTCCAGCCTTCCGTCAGACGGCCGTCCTCTTCAAAATGGTACATCTGATTGCTGATCTTACGCCAGCCTGATACCATGTTTCCATCCGCGTCAAAGTAGTACCATTCCCCATCGATATCCTCAAAACTGTTTTGGGCCATGCTCCCGTTTTCCCGCCGGTAATTCCAGCCGCCGGCTCCGTTTTCCATCCAGGTTCCCCCGGCCCCATACGCCGTCAGTTTCCCTCCGGCAAAGGATTCGGCCAAGAAAAGCGCCGCAAAAAACGCCGCTGCAAGGGAATATCTCTTCATTCTCCGTCCTCCTTCTCGTTTTCCCGCCGTTTTCCTGTCATCCGGTAAAACAGCATGCAGCCGTAAAGGATCGCCGGAAACAGGACAAGGCAGACCAAAGCCGCCACGATCGCTCCCGCTTCCGCCCCGGAGACCGCAAGAACGATCAATAAAACAAAAAGAGCCGCGATCACAAAAACGCCTGCCCACGCAAGAATCCGCTTCATAACTTCTAACTTCCTTTCTCCCGCCGGTATCCGGCCGAATCCCCCATTTCCCCCTACCGCCGTATCGTTTGTTTCTCAAAACTCCAATAAAAAAGGCTCTGCCGGTACCGGCAGCCGGGGATTCCTATCCTTCCAGCTTCATTGTACCATATCAGAGCCTTCTTTTTCACTATTTATTTTCTTATAATAATCTCATCCCGGCCCGGACCGTTGGAAACCATGGTGATCGGAACGCCCAGTTCCTCTTCGATGGCTTCGATGTACTTGCGGCAGTTCTCCGGAAGCTCTTCATAATTTTTAATGCCCCGGATCTCGCATTTCCAGCCTGGAAGCTTCTTATACACCGGCTTTGCCTTCTCTAAAAGATGGGTCGTCGGGAAATCCTTGGTCACCTTTCCGTCGATCTCATAGCCGACGCAGATGGGAAGCTCATCCAGATAGCCCAATACATCCAGAACCGTCAGCACAACCTCCGTCGCGCCCTGGACCCGGCATCCGTACCGGGTCGCCACCGCGTCGAACCAGCCCATTCTTCTGGGCCGTCCCGTCGTGGCTCCGAACTCGCCGCCGTCGCCGCCGCGCTTTCTCAACTCGTCGGCCTCTTCGCCGAAAATCTCGCTGACAAAGGCGCCTGCGCCCACCGCGCTGGAATATGCCTTTACAACGGCCGTAATATTCTTAATTTCATAGGGCGGGATCCCGGCTCCGATGGCGCCGTAAGCCGCCAGCGTGGAGGAGGAGGTTACCATGGGATAAATTCCATGATCCGGATCCTTTAAGGAACCCAGCTGACCCTCAAGAAGGATATTCTTTCCCTCCCGGATCGCCTCATGAAGGTATTTCGACACATCGCATACATAAGGAGCGACAATCTCCTTATATTCCATCAAGGTCTGGAAAATTTCCTTCGGATCCAGCTCCGGCTGATGGTACAGATGCTTAAGCATCACGTTTTTCAAGGTGCAGACATTCTCCACCTTCTCCATAAGCTCCTCTTCGTCCCCGAACAGCTCGCTGACCTGGAAGCCGATCTTCGCGTATTTATCCGAATAGAACGGAGCAATCCCGGATTTGGTGGAGCCGAAGGACTTCCCAGCAAGCCGGGCTTCCTCGCAGGTATCAAACAAAATATGATACGGCATCAAAATCTGGGCCCGGTCAGAAACCAGGATCTTCGGCGCCGGAACTCCCTGCTTGGTCAGATCCTCGATCTCCTGCTTTAAAAACGGAATATTGAGGGCCACTCCGTTTCCGATGATACTCGTCGTATGCTGATAGAATACGCCGGACGGAAGCAGATGCAGGGCAAATTTTCCATAATTATTGATAATGGTATGGCCGGCGTTGCTTCCTCCCTGGAAACGGATAATGATATCGGATTCCTTCGCCAGCATATCCGTGATCTTGCCTTTTCCTTCGTCACCCCAGTTGGCGCCCACGATTGCTCT
This sequence comes from Candidatus Copromonas avistercoris (nom. illeg.), assembly GCA_018713185.1. Taxonomy (GTDB): domain Bacteria; phylum Bacillota; class Clostridia; order Lachnospirales; family Lachnospiraceae; genus Copromonas; species Copromonas avistercoris. The sequence goes on from DVFQ01000143.1 coordinate 19,523, forward strand.
TACCATTCTTATATCCTCCTTTGGGTCTTGCTATACGTTGATCTCTGCCTTCATTCCCAGGCAGTCCCTGTTTTCCTCCAGGATCGGGCGGATCACTTCGTTTAAGAATTCCTCCACCTGCTCCGGAGCCCGGCCCACATAACGCATGGGATCCATGGTCTTCTTAAGCTCTTCCAGAGAAAGATTGAAGGACGGATCCGCGGCGATCAGCTCCAGCAGATTATTATCCTTTCCTTCCACCTTCACGTTCCTTCCCGCTTCCATGGAAAGCTCCCGGATCCTCTCGTGCAGTTCCTGACGGTCTCCTCCGGCCTTTACCGCATCCATCATGATATTTTCCGTCGCCATAAACGGAAGCTCGGACATCAGCCGCTTCTCGATCACCTTCGGATATACCACCAGGCCGTCCACCACGTTCAAGTACAGATCCAGAATACCATCCACCGCCAAGAAGCCCTCCGGGATTGAAAGCCGCTTATTGGCAGAGTCGTCCAGCGTCCGCTCAAACCATTGGGTGGACGCCACCAGCATGGGATTCATCATATCGGACATCACATAATTCGCCAGGGAAGCGATCCGCTCGCTTCTCATGGGATTTCTCTTATATGCCATAGCCGAAGAACCGATCTGGTTCTTCTCGAAGGGCTCTTCTACCTCTTTTAGATGCTGAAGAAGCCGGATATCATTGGAAAACTTATGGGCGCTCTGGGCGATTCCCGCCAGCACGCCAAGGACACGGCTGTCAATCTTTCTGGAATACGTCTGTCCGGAAACCGGGAAGCAGTCATGGAAGCCCATCTTTTCCGCGATCCGCCGGTCCGCCTCGCGGCACTTCTCATGATCGCCGTCAAACAGCTCCAAAAAGCTGGCCTGGGTTCCCGTCGTTCCCTTGGAGCCCAAAAGCTTCATCGAACGGATCACATGATCCAGATCCTCCAGATCCAGGCTCAGATCCATTAACCACAACGTCGCCCGTTTTCCTACCGTCGTCGGCTGCGCCGGCTGGAAATGAGTAAACGCCAGAGTCGGCTGCTTTTTGTACTTATCTGCAAAAGCCGCCAGCTCGTTCATTACATTGATCAATTTTCTCCTGACTAGCTTAAGGGCTTCGGTCATCAGGATCAGGTCCGTATTATCGCCCACGTAGCAGGAAGTCGCTCCCAGGTGGATGATTCCCTTGGCCTTGGGACATTGAAGCCCATAGGCGTACACATGGGACATCACATCATGACGAACCAGCTTCTCCCGCTCCTTGGCGGCCTCAAAGTTAATATCGTCCTGATGCTCCTTTAATTCGCTGATCTGCTCATCTGTGATCGGAAGGCCCAGCTCTTTTTCCGTTTCAGCCAGGGCAATCCAGAGTTTTCTCCAGGTACGGAATTTCTTTTCCGGTGAGAAAATGTACTGCATTTCTTTGCTTGCATACCTCTCGGAGAGAGGGCTCTGGTATCTGTCGTACATGGCACTCCTCTTTTCCAGACGGACTTGCCGATACCTTCGGCAAACCGTACTCTAACTATTTGCAATGGCCCTGCGGGAAGCAGCCGGCTCCCCGCAGGATAGATCTTTTATTTCTTATTCTTATTTTCTGTCCTCAATTCCCAGTCTTCTGAACACTTCGTTATAAGCGTCCTCTACGTTCCCCATGTCTCTTCTGAAACGGTCCTTATCCAGCTTTTCATGGGTCTCTTTATCCCACAGACGGCAGGTATCCGGGGAAACCTCGTCGGCAAGGATCACCTGGCCCTTATAGCGGCCGAACTCGATCTTAAAGTCTACCAGGTCGATTCCCAGGCTTCCAAAATACTGCTTCATGATCTCGTTGACCTGGAACGCGTATTTTTCAATGGTATTGATCTCTTCCTCCGTCGCCAGATCCAGCGCCAGGGCATAATACCGGTTGATAAACGGATCATGGAGATCGTCGTTCTTGTAGCTGAACT
>DVFQ01000144.1 GCA_018713185.1 Candidatus Copromonas avistercoris (nom. illeg.)
GGGAATTGCTCACGGACTGGGAGAAGTGGCTGAATCCATACAGGAATATTCCGGAAAAGCAGATTTTTACGGCAGCTGTGCTTTGTGTGTTCCTTGCAGTTTTTGTCAGGTTTTTTCGATGGAAATTCCGGGATCGGTGGCTCTCCGTTGGGCTTGGAGCCTTTTATATTTATACGGTGCTATGCGCGACGTTCCTTGGCCGGATATCAGGAAGCCGCCGTATTCGTTTGGAGCCGTTCTGGTGCATCCGGGCGGCTTTTGATACTGGCCGCTGGGAATATTGGTATTATATTATTGGCAATATTCTTATGTTCATCCCGGCAGGCTTTTTTGTGGAGCGCATCACGGGGGTACTGGTAAAGGGACGAAGACGAACCTGGATAAAAACGCTGATTTTGGGCCTTTTTCGCATGATTCTATCGGTGGGGCTCTGCTTTCTGTTCTCTGCGTTTATTGAAGGGGCGCAGTTTTATTTTGGAAGAGGCCTGTGCGAATTTGACGATGTGTTCCATAATACGCTGGGCAGTCTGATTGGATATTTGATTTCACTTGTTTTCTTCCATATTGTCTGGTATGATAAATAAGAAAAAATATGGGAACGAAGGAGACGCGGTATGTGCGGTATTGTTGGATATATAGGAGAGGAACAGGCGGCCCCGATTCTTTTAGCGGGTTTAAAAAAGCTTGAGTATCGCGGATATGATTCCGCGGGTTTGGCGGTCCGGGATGAGGCGACGGGAAAGATCGAGGTGGTCAAGGCGAAAGGCCGCCTTCATGTGCTGGAGGAAAAAACGGACGGAGGACGCAGCGTCCCGGGAAGCTGCGGAATCGGGCATACCCGCTGGGCGACCCACGGCGAGCCGTCGGAAACCAATGCCCATCCCCACTGCAACGATGACCATTCTGTGGCTTTAGTGCATAACGGGATTATTGAGAATTACCAGGAATTAAAGGAAAAACTTTTAAAAGAAGGCTATCAGTTTTATACTGCTACGGATACGGAAGTGGCGGTTAAGCTGATCGATTATTACTATAAAAAGACGGGAACTCCGCTGGAAGCGATTGCCAGGACCATGCTCCGGGTGCGGGGCTCCTATGCGTTTGGGATCCTGTTTAAAGACTATCCGGATCGGATGTTCGCGGTGAGGAAGGACAGTCCGCTGATCGTCGGAAAAGGCGTCAATGAAAACCTGATCGCATCCGATGTACCGGCGATCCTGGACCGGACGAGAACCGTCTATTATATTGGAAATATGGAGATCGCCGAGCTGACAAAGGACGAGGCTCATTTTTATAATATCGATCTGGAGCCGATTGAAAAGGAGCAGGTGACGATCACCTGGGACGCGGCGTCCGCGGAAAAGGGCGGCTATGCCCATTTTATGCTGAAAGAAATCCATGAACAGCCGAAGGCGGTTAAGGATACGCTGAATGTGTATATAAAAGAAGGAGAGTCCGGCAGGAGGATTGATTTTTCCGAAGCCGGTATTACGGATGAATTTCTTGCCGGCTTAGAGCGGATCTATATCGTGGCCTGCGGCTCTGCGAACCATGTGGGCGTGGCCGCAAAATATGTGATCGAATCGCTGACGGATCTTCCGGTGGAAACGGATCTGGCTTCGGAATTCAGGTACCGGAATCCGAAGCTGGTGAAAAATTCACTGGTGATCATCGTGTCCCAGTCCGGCGAAACCGCCGACAGTCTGGCGGCTCTGCGCCTGGCAAAGGAAAAAGGAATTCCTGTGGTGGGAATCGTGAATGTTTTAGGTTCCAGCATTGCCCGGGAAAGCGATCATGTTCTTTATACCTACGCGGGACCGGAAATTTCGGTCGCTACCACAAAGGCCTACAGCGCCCAGCTGGCGGTGACGTATCTGCTGGCGGTGCAGTGCGCGAAGATCGAGGGCCGGATCGATGAGGCGCGGTATGAGGAGCTGATCGAAGAATTAACCGATCTTCCGGATAAAATTGAAAAGGCGCTGGAAAATAAGGAACGGATCCAGTGGTTTGCCAGCAAATACGCAAACGCCAAGGATATGTTCTTTATCGGCCGCGGTCTGGATTATGCCATCGGCCTTGAGGGAAGCTTAAAGTTAAAGGAGATCAGCTACATTCATTCCGAGGCTTACGCGGCGGGAGAACTGAAGCATGGAACCATCAGCCTGGTGGAAGACGGCACGCTTGTGATAGGGATCCTGACGCAGAACGACCTTTATGAAAAGACGGTCAGCAACATGGTGGAAACCAAGAGCCGGGGAGCTTACTTAATGGGACTGACCAATTATGGGAACTACGGGATTGAGGATACCGTTGATTTTGCCGTTTATGTACCAAAGACGGATCCGCTGTTTGCCGCCAGCGTGGCGATCATCCCGCTGCAGCTTTTTGGTTATTATGTAAGCGCTTCAAAGGGGCTGGATGTGGATAAGCCGAGAAATCTTGCAAAGTCGGTGACGGTAGAATAAACGTGACGCGGCCTGTTCTGGCACTGCCTGTCTTGGCATTGCCGGGACAGGCGCTTTGCGGTGGGGCTTTTGGTTCCGGCTCGCAAAATATATATGTTGGTTCCGGAGCCGGAGAAAGAATGGGTGTAAAAAGAGCAGGAGGACAGTGAAAATGGGAAGGAAACAAAGTGAGAAAAGGCGGACGGTCCGTCAGACGCTGGCGTTTATGGCGGCGGCTCTTTTGACGCTTTCTGGATGTGCTGGAAACAGCGGGGGAACCGTTTATCTTTCTGCTGTTTCAAGATTGAAGCTGGAGATTTCAGGGGACGGTATGGTCCGGGAGGTGGAGGCCTTAAATAAAGCGGGAAGCGCCCTTTTAGGCGACAGCGCTTTTGATAACCGGACAAGCACGGAAACACTGGACGCGCTGATTCCTTTAATGCAGACGGAGGATGCGGATACGGTTTTTGTGGACGTTTTTTCGGATGATAAAAACTGGGAGAACCAAACGGTGGCGGATTATGCCGAGCGCTATGGCTCTGACGAGGAGTCTTTGGCGGAGGGAGCTCTTCAAGTCGAAGTCCGAAAGGTAACCGATCTGGATGAAGTCGGTGAAGCCGTGCTTCCAGAAGAAACAGATCCAACGGAGCCGGATGGGGAAGCCCTTGAGGATCTTGTGATCGTTCCGGCAGGCGGGGAGACGCCGGAAGAGGATGGAGAAGAAGGCGCTGAGGAAAGTACAGAAGAGAGTATAGAGGAAAGCACGGAAGAGAGTACGGAAGACAGCGCGGAGGAAAGTCAGGAAGAAGCGGAGGACGCGGCTTCGGCTCGCCCGGCGGAAACAACTGCCGCACGGGAGAGGGAGACAACAGCCGCAGCGCGCACACAGGCGGCGCCAGAGACAGCGTCACCGGAAACGGCAGCTCCGGAAACAGCGGCGCCAGAGACGGCAGCGCCCGAAACGGAAGTTCCGGAAACGGCAGCTCCAGAAACAGCGGCTCCGGAAACAGAGACGCCTGAGACGGCGGAGGCAGAATCGGAGCCACAGGAAGCAGAGGCCGCTTCGGACGAAACAGAGCCGGAAGAAACAGCTGAGATCGGTCCTGGTATGGAGGGGACGGAGGCAGAAATAGAGGCTCCGTCAGACGCGGCCGGAGGCAGCGGAACCGCGAATCAAGGCTATGGAGCGCAGCGGGACGAATCCATGATGGTCCGTCTGCCAAACGGAGAAACCGAGGTTCCCTATGGTCCCGGCTGGTAGGAGAAGAGCATGAAGGAAGAAAGCAGGAATTGTGTTTTCACACCGGCGGAGGATGGATTTTGGATGCCGGGGGAGTTTGAGCGTCATGACGGCTGCATCATGATCTGGCCCAAGCGGCCGGGAAGCTGGAATTACGGAGCCGTAAAGGCGCGGAAGGCATTCCGTGAGGTGGCGTATGCCATCGGGGAAAGCGAAACCGTTTATATGCTGGCGGCTCCGGACGTGATGGAAAACGCGCGGGAAGTCTTGTTTGGAAACGGGGAAGAATACGGCGAAAACGGGCCGGAACTGTCAGAAAGCGCTGCCGGTGCAAGCCAGACGGCTGTCCGGCGGCCGGATATCCGTCTGCTTCCCATCGACTCCGACGATGCCTGGGCCAGGGATGTGGGGCCGACTTTTGTAGTGAACACGGACGGCGAAGTGCGGGGGATCGACTGGGAATTTAATGCCTGGGGCGGCACGGTTGACGGCCTTTACGCCCACTGGGAAAAGGATGATAAGGTCGCGGAGCAGGTCTGCAGTGCGTTGGGGTACCCCTGCTATGACGCCCATCCTTTCGTGCTGGAGGGCGGAGCGATCCATTCCGACGGCGAGGGAACGCTTTTAGTAACCGAAGCGTGCCTTTTAAGCGCCGGAAGGAATCCCAAGCTGTCAAAAGAAGAAATTGAAAATAAGCTGAAGCAGTATCTGGGGATAAAGAAGATCATCTGGCTTGCGCATGGGATCTGGCAGGACGAGACAAATGAGCATGTGGATAATATCTGCGCGTTCGCAAGGCCCGGCGAGGTGCTGCTGGCATGGACGGAGGACAAATCCGATCCTCAGTACGCTTATTCCAGAAGCTGTCTGGAGATCCTTGAGAGGGAAACGGACGCGGCGGGCAGAAAGCTTAAGGTCCATAAGCTGCCGATTCCAAAGCGGCCGGTCCTGGTAACGGAAGCGGATCTGGGCGGCTATGAATTTGAGGAAGGCGAGGACCGGCGCGAGGCCGGGGAGCGGCTGGCGGCGAGCTATGTGAATTTTTATCTGTCCAACGGCGGCGTGATTGTTCCTCAATTCGGGGATGAGGCGGACCAACAGGCGCTGGAAATCTTAAAAGACGTGTTTCCGGAACGAAGGATTTATCCGATCCAGGCCAGGGATATCCTTTTAGGGGGCGGAAATATCCATTGCATTACACAGCAGATTCCGGCCGGTCGGAAATCGGCAGCAGGCAGATAAATCACTACCGGCAGTAAGCAGATAAACCACTTTTATATGGAAAGAAAGGACGGAGAAACAGATCATGCGGAAGGTGAAAACGGCCGCGGTGCAGATGCGGTGTGAAAAACAGGTTCAAGACAATATCGCTCATGCGGAGGAACTGGTGAGAAAGGCTGCGGCCGAGGGCGCGCAGATCATCCTCCTTCCGGAGCTGTTTGAGCGTCCTTATTTTTGTCAGGAGCGGCGCTATGAATATTACCAGTATGCGAAGCCGGTAATGGAGAATGAAGCGGTGTGCCGGTTCCGGCAGGTGGCACGGGAGCTTTCGGTGGTTTTGCCCGTCAGCTTTTATGAACGGGACCGGAATCTCTTGTTTAATTCCGTGGCGGTTTTGGATGCGGACGGCTCTATCTTGGGGATTTACCGGAAAACCCATATTCCGGACGACCATTATTATCAGGAGAAATTTTATTTTACTCCGGGAGATACGGGCTTTCGCGTGTTTGAAACCCGCTATGGAACCATCGGCGTCGGGATCTGCTGGGATCAATGGTTCCCGGAGACGGCCCGGTTTATGGCGGTAAAGGGCGCGGAGCTTTTATATTATCCGACGGCGATCGGAAGCGAACCGATCCTTTCCGTGGACAGTATGCCCCATTGGCGCCGGGTGATGCAGGGCCATGCGGCGGCGAATCTGATGCCGGTGATCGCGGCGAACCGTATTGGAACGGAAACCGTTGAGCCGTGTCCGGAAAACGGAAACCAAAAGTCGGCGCTTCGATTCTATGGATCCTCGTTTATTACGGACGGGACGGGAGAGATTGCCGTATCCATGGACCGGGACAGCGAAGGCGTGATTGCGTCGGAGTTTGATTTGGATGAGCTGATGGAAGAGCGGCTTTCCTGGGGACTGTTTCGGGATCGCCGGCCGGAAATGTATCATGAATAAAAAACAGGCTGCCAGCCCCTTTATTGGATGCTGGCGGCCTGTTTCGTTACAGTGTGAAAGCTTCTTCGTGCAGAAGCGTTTTGCTGCGAAAGCCTTCGCAGCCGGGCGTTTTAGCACTGCACCTCCTGGGTGTAGCGGGCTTCCACGCCCATTTTTTCCAAAGCCTCATTCAGATTGAGCGTAAGGGTTCCGTCGCTCAGCTTAAAGCAGGGAACTCCGATCCGGCCTTCTTTTTTCACATCGTCAAAAAGCGGTTCCGTATCTCTGAGCTTTAGGAATTTTTTCATATTCGCGGTGCTTTCCGTAATATCAAAAAACATGTAGGGAATATTTTCCGCATCCAGGAAGGCTTTGGCCTGGCGGCAGTGAATGCAGGGCTCCATTCCGAAAATTAAAAGTTTCATGATGACTCCTCCTTGCTTGGGTATTAGATTTCTTTGACCGATTCTTAGTTCTTTGCTTCTGGAATTATTATAATATGAACGGGATTAAAATTCAACGAAAACAGGCGGGGATCGATTTGACAAAAGGGGCTGGATGGAAAAATATAGCAAACAAATGTTCGATTTTGCTTGCATTTTGTCGAAGCCTGTGGTATGATGAGATTGTACAAAAGAGAAGAAACTACAAAAGAATCAAACATAC
>DVFQ01000145.1 GCA_018713185.1 Candidatus Copromonas avistercoris (nom. illeg.)
ATGAGAGGAGAGGGCTGGGGCAGGAAACTGCCCTCTTTTTTTGTATAGCAGGTTTCCCGGGTGGCTTTTTTCCGGGCCTGCCGGTCCACATATTCGCCCACGCTTTTATGGACGGCGGTATCCTCGTAGATGAGATAATAATAATCCTTGCAGTTGGGGAAAAAGTGCCGGAAAACGCCCTCATAGGGCCGGATGGAAAGCGTCAGCCGGTTCTTTTCTGCGAATATCTCATAGTCGGGACAATCCGGGGAGACGGCCGTTAAGGGGACGGGGAGGGAAAGCTCCGGACGCCCCTCTAAAACCAGCTGAAAAACCGGTTTGTCTTCGGCTGGCGGACAGATTTCACAGGGGGAAAACTCCTGGCTGAAAAAATCCGGGTAGGATAAAACCGGCAGCAAGGCGGGCATTCCTTTTAAATCATCCTCGTTATGGAGGAGGAGAAGGGAAAGCAGGCTTTGTTCCCTGGTTTTTAAGTATTCCTGATAGACCTCGATCAGCTGTCCTCCGCTGTATTGATCCTCCCGGCTGATATGAAGGAAGCCTTCGATGGATTTTTGCTTCAGATCCTTAAGGCCCAGGATTTTTTTCCAGGGCTTTGCCCGCTTATAAATATCGACGCTTTTTACGCGCTCAAAGGGAGCGGGAAGGCCAAAGCGCTCCGCCCGCTTCTTTAAAAAGGGGATATCGAAGGTGTCTCCGTTAAAATGCACCAGTACGGAGCTGTTTTCTAAAAAGGAAAAGAAGGAGGCCAAAACCTCCGGTTCCGCGTCCGGCGTATCGGCGAACCATTGGAGGAACCGAAAACCGTCCCGGCTGGGAAACAGGACTCCGATCAGGTAAACGGAATGAAAGGAGGCGGAGAACCCGGTGGTTTCGATATCGAAAAACGCGAGGGACTCCGAATCTCCAAGCCTGGATATCGGATAAGAAATTTCTAGAGAAATCGTTTTTTCAATGGTAATCATGGAACCAAGTATAGCCGGTTTTTTTAGGAAAGTCAACGAGGCAGAAAATTTGTTCGGGCGGCTTGCAATGACCGGTGGGGTATGGTATAGTTTTTATGAGTCTGTGGAAAACAGGCGAGTCTGCGTTTGGAGGAGTTTATTTTGATTTCATATATACGGGGGCCGCTGGCGGAGAAATTCGAGGATTCGGTGGTCGTGGAGGCCGGAAATGTGGGATATCGGATTTTCGTTCCCATTTCCGTTCTGGAACGGCTTCCAGCCGCCGGTACTGAGGTTAAGCTCTACACGCATTTTCAAGTCAGCGAAACCGGGATGAGCCTGTTTGGGTTTCTGGACCGGACGGATCTGGAGCTTTTTCGGCTGCTGATCGGCGTAAACGGCGTGGGCCCCAGGAGCGCCCTGGGGATCCTGTCCGCGATGGCGCCGGATGCCCTTCGGATCGCCGTGGTTTCAGGAGACGCGAAGGCGCTAACAAAGGCGCCGGGAGTGGGAACGAAGACGGCGCAGCGGATCCTTCTTGATCTGAAGGATAAGATCCGCGCGGAGGATCTGTTAACAGCGGACGCTCCTTCCCTGGAGGCCGCGGAAGGAATTCCGGCCGGATTCGGCGAAGCCGCGAAAGAGGCCGCGGAGGCTTTGACGGCGTTGGGATATTCCGCTGGAGAGGCCCAGAGCGCGGTGAAAAAGGCCGCCGCGGAGGGAATGACGGCGGAGGAGATATTAAAGGCATCGTTAAAATATCTGGCGATTTTTTAAACTGCCGGAAAGGAACATCACCGGAAACGAAGGCTTCGGGAATGGAACGCCGGCAAAGATGGAAAACTATGACGGGATCAGGTGAATATGAGCCGTAAAATAATAACGACGGAAGAGACGGAAGAGGATAAGAAAATAGAGGGAACCCTAAGGCCCAGGTACCTGGAGGAATATATCGGCCAGGAGAAGATCAAGGAAACCCTGCGGATCTTTATCGACGCGGCCAAAAGCCGGGGAGAGGCGCTGGATCATGTGCTGTTCTACGGGCCGCCGGGTTTGGGGAAAACGACTCTCTGCGGGATCATCGCCAATGAAATGGGCGTAAATTTAAAGGTGACCTCCGGTCCGGCAATTGAAAAGCCGGGGGAGATGGCCGCTATTTTAAATAATCTCCAGGAGGGCGACGTCCTGTTTGTGGACGAGATCCACCGCTTAAACCGGCAGGTGGAGGAAGTGCTGTATCCGGCGATGGAGGATTTTGCCATCGATATCATGCTGGGAAAGGATTCCTCCGCCCGGTCGATCCGGCTGGAGCTTCCCAAATTCACGCTGGTGGGCGCGACCACCAGGGCGGGGCTTTTGACGGCGCCTCTGCGGGACCGCTTCGGGGTGGTTCAAAGGCTGGAGTTTTATTCGCCGGAGGAGCTTTGCGTGATCGTAAAGCGGTCGGCCAAGGTTTTGGGAGTCACCATCGAGGAGGGCGGCGCCTGGGAAATCGCGCGCAGATCCAGAGGAACGCCGCGGCTTGCCAACCGGCTATTAAAGCGGGTGCGGGACTTCGCTCAGGTAAAGTATGATGGGGTCATTACAAAAGAAGTGGCGGATTTTGCGCTGGATATCCTGGATGTGGATAAGCTGGGGCTGGATAATAATGACCGGACCCTTCTTTTAACGCTGATCCAGAAGTTTTCCGGCGGGCCGGTGGGCTTGGAAACGCTGGCGGCCTCCATTGGAGAGGACGCGGGCACGCTGGAGGATGTGTACGAGCCGTATCTGTTGATGAATGGTCTGATCAACCGGACGCCCCGGGGACGGATGGCGACGGAGCTTGCCTACCGGCATTTTGGACTGGGAAAAGGAGAATGATGCAATGTCAGATAAAAACTATACGCAGGTTCTGATCGACGGAAATATTTATACGCTGGGCGGAGCAGAGGATCAGGAATATATGCAGAAGGTGGCGTCCTATATCAATGAAAAAATCTCCGGCCTTAAGGCCCAGCCGGGCTTTACCAGACAGAATAAGGATTATCAGGAAGTGATGATCTATCTGAATCTGGCAGACGACTATTTTAAGGCGGTTCAAGAGGCGAGGCGCTTAAAGGATAAGAACGAGGATCTGGAAAAAGAGGTGTACAGCTTAAAGCATGAGCTGATCGGTGTGCAGATGAAGCTGGACGCCGCCAGAGAGGAATCGAAATAAGGCGTCTAAAACAGGGCGGCCGCATGGATGAAATGCAGCGGTCCTGTTTTGCTTCCATGGGAAGAGAGGGTTCGCTGGATTGGCGCGGAGAAGCCGAACCGGCGGAAAGGAGAAGGGATGAAGCAGTCAAAGGTAGAGCTTTTAGCGCCTGCCGGCTCCTACGAGAGTATGCGGGCGGCCGTCAACGCGGGAGCCGACGCGGTCTATATTGGCGGAAGCCGGTTCGGAGCCAGAGCGTATGCGGAGAATCTGGAGGAGGAAGCGATGGTCCGGGCCATCGATTTCGTCCATCTTCACGGCTGCCGGATCTATATGACGGTCAATACGCTTGTGAAGGAACAGGAGCTTTTCGGGCTTTACGCATATTTGAAGCCATATTATGAGGCGGGGCTGGACGCGGTCCTGGTTCAGGACCTGGGCGTGTTTTCTTATCTGCGAAGGCAGTTCCCCCAGCTTCCGCTCCATATCAGCACCCAGATGACCGTAACGGGAAGCGACAGCGCGAGGATGTTAAAGGAGATGGGAGCGGTGCGGGTTGTTCCCGCCAGAGAGCTGTCCTTGGAGGAGATCCGCGCCATCGCCGGGATCGAGGGATTGGAGGCGGAAACCTTTGTCCATGGAGCTCTGTGCTACTGCTATTCCGGCCAGTGCCTGTTTTCCAGCCTTATCGGCGGCAGGAGCGGAAACCGCGGGCGGTGCGCCCAGACCTGCCGACTTCCCTTTACGGCGGAGCGGGACAAAAAGACGGTGGGGAAAAAGGGCGACGACTATCCCTTAAGCTTAAAGGATCTGAATACGCTGGAGCTTCTGCCGGATATCCTGGAGGCCGGCGTTGTCTCTTTGAAGATCGAAGGCCGGATGAAGAGCCCGCGCTATACGGCGGGGGTCGTGAGTATTTACCGCAAATATGTGGATTTGTATTTTAAGAAAGGGCGGGAAGGATACCGGATCGATCCGGAGGATACAAGACGCCTTTTGGAGCTGTTCGACCGGGGCGGCCAGAGTGGAGGTTATTATAAACAGCACAACGGCCGCGATATGGTGGTTTTAAAGGAAAAACCGGCGTTTCGGACCGGGGATCCGGCCTATTTTGATTTCCTTGACCGGACGTATGGGAACGAGGATGTGAAGATCCCCATCAAGGGAACCGGATACTTTTCCGTGGGAAAGCCGGCCAGGCTGACTCTGGAGGCGAAGCTGGCAGAGGGCCGCAGGGAAGGCGGGGCGTTCGGGGAGACGCTTCTTTTGCAGGAGGAGGGACAGACGGTCCAGGAGGCCCAAAACGCTCCCATGGAAGAAGAACGGATAAAAAAGCAGCTGTTAAAGACCGGGGATTCGCCCTTTGTATTTGAGGATCTGTCGGTGACAACGAAGGGAAGGGGATTTCTTCCGGTCCAGGAACTGAACCGGCTGCGCCGGACGGCGCTGGAGCATCTGGAAAAGGAACTGGTTTCCCGATACCGGAGAGAGCCGGTTTCGGAGCTTTTGGCGGCGCCCGGCCGCTTTGCGGCTCCAGAAAGCCCGGCCGCGCCGGAGCGTTTAAAGGAGTCCAGGACTGCGGCCGCGCCGGAGATTTCCGTATTCGTCAGTACGAAGGAGCAGCTGGAAGCGGCGCTTTCGGTTCTTGGAGAGTGGAAACGGGAGAGCCAAAGGACGTTTTCTGTTTCCTTGGCCAGCGAAAGCTTCGGGCCAGAGGCCTGGCGCCGGACGGCGCAGGCATGCCATGAAAAGGGGCTTCTTTGCTATTTGATGATGCCGCGGATTTTCCGTAAAACCGCCAGGGATTATTTCCTTAAAAACCGTCAGGCATTTTTGGAGGCGGGGTTTGACGCCGCGGGAATTCCGTCCATGGAGGAACCGGGATTCTTTCAGAGCTACGCTCCGGAAATGAAGCTTTATTTTGACCACGGCATGTACTGCTGGAACCATCTGGCGGCGGAAACCATGGCCCAGATGGGGGCAGACCGGGTGACGTTTCCGGTGGAATTAAACCAGAAGGAGTTGATGGCGTCGGGAGTGGACGGAGAGCTGATCGTTTACGGCTATCTTCCGATGATGGTGTCCGCCCAGTGCATCAAGAAAACGGAGGAGGGCTGCTCGAAGCGGCCGGAGCTTTTATATTTGAAGGACCGCAAGGGAAAACGGTTCCCGGTTATGAATCAATGCCGTTTTTGTTATAATACCATTTATAACTGCGAGCCGCTTTCTCTTTTGGGACTGTCAAAAGAGGCGGCGATGTTAAAGCCTGTATCACTCCGCTTAAATTTCACAGTGGAGGATGGAACAACGGCCGCCCGGGTCTTGCGGGCCTTTGGAAGGGAATACCTGGAGGGGCGGGAGCCCGGCCAGCTTCCCGGTTCTTATACGAGAGGGCATTTTAAACGCGGCGTGGAGTAAGGAAACGGCTGGAAAACGGAAAGGCGGGTGAGACGGTGGTAACGCTGATCGTGGGGATTTCCCGGTATCTGATGATCCTTTTGATCATGATTTATACGTATTACAGCTTCCGATATTATTTTATGAAAGAGGAGGCGGACCAGGGCCGTGCGGTGAGGCGGCAGACGGTCTGCCTGTTTATGCTGCATTTTCTGGCGAACCTTTTAGTCGTTCTCAATACGGAGTCGCCGGCGCTGGCGGCCTTTTACGGGGCGCAGGCCGTGTTTTTCTTAGGATATATTTATCTCTACCGGCTCTTTTACCGGAAGGTTTCCAGGACTTTGGTGAATCATGTATGCCTCTTTTTGATGACCGGCTTTGTGATGCTTACCAGGTTGAACCCGGAGCAGGCCATGCGCCAGTTCGTGATCGCCGTGATCGCCGCCGCGGTTACCTGGATCATCCCCTTCGTGATGGACCGGGTTTGGCAGCTGGCGAAAATCCCCTGGATTTACGGCCTTTTTGGCCTGTTCCTTTTAATTTTGGTATGCGCGGCGGGGAATACGGCTTACGGCGCCCAGCTTTCATTGGGCTGGGGCGGCTTTTCCTTCCAGCCTTCGGAATTTGTCAAAATCAGCTATGTGTTTTTTATTGCCACCATGTTTTACCGCTCCACGGAATTTAAAAGCGTTGCGGTTACGACGGCGGCCGCCGCGGCCCATGTGATCGTCCTGGTGCTTTCCAGGGATCTGGGAAGCGCGCTGATCTACTTTATCGCCTATCTGGCGATGCTGTTCGCGGCTACCTCCAACTGGCTGTACGCGGGGACGGGGGCCGCCGGGGGAATCCTTGCGGCGGTGTTGGCCTACGGCCTCTTTCCCCATGTTAGACGGCGGGTGGCGGCCTGGGCGGATCCCTGGTCCGACATTGCCGATACGGGATACCAGACGGCCCAGGCGCTGTTTGCCATCGGGACCGGCGGATGGTTTGGCATGGGGCTTTATCAGGGAATGCCGGAAAAGATCCCGGTGGTCAATAAGGATTTTATTTTCGCGGCTGTCTGCGAGGAGCTTGGCGGGCTTTATGCTCTCTGCCTGCTGGCGGTCTGTTTGTGCTGTTTTTTCCAGTTTGTGATCATTGCCATGAAGATGCGGGCCATGTTTTATAAGCTGATCGCCTTTGGCCTGGGAACCGTCTATATTACGCAGGTATTTTTGACGGTGGGCGGCGCGGTCAAGTTTATTCCCTCCACGGGCGTCACCCTGCCGTTTGTCAGCTACGGCGGAAGCTCTTTGCTCGCGTCTTTCGCGCTGTTCAACATTATCCAGGGCCTTTATATTTTAAAGCGGGAGGAGGAAGCGGATGAAAAAGGGTAAGCCGAATCCCAGCGCGAACCGCAGCATCCGCGGCTTCGCCGCCGGGATCGGGGTTCTGTTTTTGGGGATCGTCCTCTATCTGGCCTATTTTTTGACGGCTGAGAGCGAGACGGTGATCAATAATTCCTATAATTCCAGGATCTCCGCTATGGAAGAGCGGATGATCCGCGGCAGTATCTTGGCGGACGACGGAACGGTCCTGGCCCGGACCGTGGTGGCCACCGACAGCAACGGGACAGAAATGGAAACTAGGGAATATCCCTACGGAGAGCTGTTTGCCCATGCGGTGGGATATTCATCGGCCGGCAAAACGGGTGTGGAGGCGTTAGCCAATTTCCAGCTTTTAAGAGCCCACGGCAATTTTTTAGAAAACGGGCTTAAGGAGCTGGCGGGAGAAAAGAAGACGGGAGACAGCGTGGTGACGACGTTCAACCTTAGGCTGCAGCAGATCGCCTATGAGGCTTTGGGAGACCGGAGGGGAGCCGTGGCGGCCATGGATCCGTCCACCGGAAAGATCCTCTGCATGGTCTCCAAGCCGGCCTTTGATCCCAATACGGTGGCGGAAAACTGGGAGTCGCTGATCCACGGCGACACCGCGGAAGCCCGGCTTTTGAACCGGGTAACCCAGGGGCTATATCCGCCGGGTTCAACCTTTAAGATCCTTACGGCGCTCCAGTATATGAGGGAGCATCCCGGCGCCTATAAAGAATACCGGTTTGACTGCAGCGGGATTTTCGCTTATGAATCCTACCAGATCCGCTGCTATCATCAAAACGCCCATGGAGAGCAGGACTTTACCCAGGCGTTTGCCAATTCCTGCAACGGAGCCTTTGCCAATCTGGGACTTTCCCTGGATCTAGCGGGCTTAAAGGGGTTAGCGGAGCAGCTTTTGTTTAACCGGGAACTGCCTCTTTCCCTGCCTTATAGCAAAAGCTCCTATCAGATGGATTCCGGCGCGGGGGACTGGGAGATCCTTCAGACCTCCATCGGCCAGGGACAGACCCTGATATCCCCGATGCACAATCTGCTTATCATGTCGGCCATCGCCAACGACGGGGTTTTGATGAGGCCTTATCTGATCGACCGGGTGGAAAACGCCTCGGGAGAGCTGGTAAAGGAATTTCGTCCCTCCGAGGCGGCCGAGCTTATGGTGCCCAACGAAGCGGCGGCCCTTCAGGAGCTTTTGATCCAGGTGGTCAACGAAGGAACCGGCTCGGCGCTAAAGCGGGATACCTACCAGGCGGCGGGGAAAACCGGCTCGGCGGAATTTGAAACGGGGAAAGAAACCCACGCCTGGTTTGTGGGCTATGCCCCGGCGGAGGATCCGAAAATCGCCGTCTGCGTCATCGTTGAGGAGGGCGGTTCCGGCGGAGGAACGGCCGCGCCCATCGCGGCCGAGCTGATGGACGCCTGGCTTCTGGGAGAATAAAATGGAGCAGAATAAAATCGATAGGTTCCCCGAAGGAAATTCTATTTTCTTTTGGGGCCGGCTGTAGTATAATAAGGGCCGTATCAGAAGGAAAAGGAATGGCCGTCTTTGGCGGCTGAAAAAATAAGAAGGATTGGGAGGAACAGCAATGAGAATCTTAGTAACAGGAGGAGCGGGATATATTGGGAGCCATACCTGTCTGGAGCTTTTAAATCAGGGCCATGAGGTGGTTGTCTTCGATAATCTGAGCAATTCCTCCGAGGAATCATTAAACAGAGTAAAAACGCTTACGGGAAAGGATCTGACCTTTTATAAGGCCGATATGCTGGACCGGGAAGCGATGGAGCGGATCTTCAGCCAGGAAAAGATCGACGCCGTGATCCATTTCGCAGGCCTTAAGGCGGTGGGAGAATCGGTGGCGAAGCCGCTGGAATATTACTACAACAATATTACCGGAACGCTGATCCTCTGCGATGTGATGAGAAAGCACGGCGTAAAGAAGATTATTTTCAGCTCTTCCGCGACGGTGTACGGAGATCCGGCGTTTATCCCGATCACGGAGGAATGCCCCAAGGGCCAGTGTACGAATCCTTACGGCTGGACCAAGAGCATGCTGGAGCAGATCTTAACGGATATCCAGAAGGCGGATCCGGAGTGGAGCGTGATCCTGCTCCGCTACTTCAATCCGGTGGGCGCTCATGAAAGCGGCATGATCGGCGAGGATCCGGAAGGAATCCCCAACAACCTGACGCCCTATATTACCCAGGTGGCGGTAGGCAAGCTGAAAGAGGTAGGCGTATTCGGAAACGATTATGATACGCCGGACGGAACCGGCGTCCGCGACTATATCCATGTGATGGATCTGGCGGACGGCCATGTAAAGGCCCTTAAGAAATTTGAGGATAAGCCGGACGTCTACGTTTACAATCTGGGCACGGGACACGGCTACAGCGTTCTGGATATGATCCATGCCTTCTCCAAAGCGGTGGGAAAAGAGATTCCCTATGTGATCAAGCCGAGAAGACCCGGCGATATCGCTACTTGCTATGCGGATCCGTCCAAGGCGAAAAAGGAACTGGGATGGGAAGCAAAGAGAGGAATCGACGAGATGTGCGCCGACGGCTGGAAGTGGCAGTCCATGAATCCCAACGGATACCGGGGGACAAAGTAGGCGCCTGAGGCGGCAGGAAAAAATGCTCTAGGTGGTTTCTGACCAACGTATTGTTGATACTTAATGTAGAATTGTCATAATATTGCTGTGAATTACCATAGGACCGGGAAATTTGCCTTGACAAAATTCCCGGTCCCGCTTTATAATAGGGGCAGATATTTGGAACGGATAAAATAGAATGAAAATTAAGCACGGCAGGGGCCGGTGCTTTTCTTTATACATATTGGTTATACGAATAACCATAAGAAGCAGAAAAAGAAGGACTCCAAGGGAGCATGGATCGGGGAATCCGCATCAGGAGAACCGGGTGGTATCGCCGTGAACCAGGCGGCACTCAAATTCCTGTTCCTTTATGGGATGTTCGTTTACCAGGGAGATCAGAAGCTTTGCCGCATAAAAGCCCATGTCAAACAGCGGGATATATAAGGACGAGATCCGCGGATAGGCGTTTTGGAGCGCGGGCGAAGAAGCCAGGCAGATATGCTTGATTTTCTGGGGAATGGAAAAATCATTCTGCAGAAGGCACCGCTGCATCAGGAGCCCGAACCGCTGATTGGGCGTTAGGGCGATGTCGAAGGTGTTGGATTCCAGATACCGGCGGATGGGCTCCGTCACCTCGGAATCCGGGCCGTCGGTGGTGGTAACGCAGGTAAGGCGTTTAAAGTCGCATTCCGGATAGATTTCCTGGATCGCTTTCATTAACAGGTCATATTTGTTGTGAGGGAACCGGCCGTTGATGGCGCGGGTGAAATAGCGGATGGTTTTTAACTGGTGGTCGCGGCAGAAGCGGACACAGTCGAAGATAACCCGCTCAAAGGCTTTCTTTTCTTCCATGCCGCGGCAGGAGACGCCGTTTTCGCTGATGACGACATAGGGAATCGAGTTGTCTTCCAGCGTCTTAACGTCGATGGTCTGGTTGTCGAAGGCAATGTAGATAACGCCGCAGATGATATTGGAGTAGTAGTACCGAAGGATTTCCGTGTTTTCCGGGTCATGATCGTCGCTTAAAAGGGTCAGCGTGTATCCGATGCTGTCCAGGTGTTTTTTGATCCCCCGGAGAGTATCGCCGAAACCGGCGTTGGTATAGTTGTTTCCGGGAAGGAGTCCCACGGAGGTGCAGCTTTGCTGGCGGATACTGCGGGCGGAAGCGTTGGGAAAATAGTTGAGGCGTCTGGCCGCTTCCAGGATTTCCTGACGTTTTTCCTCGCTGATCCGCTTCCCGGCTTTATTATTGATCACGTAAGAAACAGTGGCCTGAGAAACGCCGCATTCTCTGGCGATATCTTTGGAAGTAACCGTATTTTTCTTTTTCTCGCTCATAGGGGAAGCACCTTTCTTTCTCAATTTTGACCGGATTTTTGCCGGCAGATGGGACAGGGAAAAAGAATTGCCAGAAGTTTGCCGCGCGCCGCCATATTTGACCGTGTCATGTGTCATTTTTATCCCTGATTTTTTTATTGTAGCAGAACTGCAGGATTTTCGCAATGGTTATACGTATAACTTTTGCAGAAAATAAAATGGAAAACGAAAATAGGAGGTATCAAACAAACATGGCAGAATGGAAACGATTTGATTATTCCAATGCGGAGAAGATCCTGGAAGCGAAGGACGTCGTTGTAAAATTCAATCTCCGGGGGCGGGTGCTGACAGCGATCCGCGGCATCTCCATGGAGCTTTATAAAGGAGAAAGCCTGGCGATCGTGGGAGAGTCCGGCTCCGGGAAATCGGTGTTTACGAAAACCTTTATGGGGCTTTTGGATCAGAACGGCTGGGTGGATTCCGGCTCGATCACCTATACGGGAGGAGCGTTTTCCCAAGAGGGGATCGATCTTGTCCCCTTAAAGCAGGAAAAAGACTGGCTTAAGATTCGGGGCAAGGAGATCGCCATGGTATTCCAGGATCCCATGACCAGCTTGAATCCCTTAAAGACCATAGGAAAGCAGATCCAGGAGACAGTGGAGCTGCACCAGAACTTAAAGGGCGCCGAGGCGAAGAAAAAGACGTTGGATATCCTGACGGACGTGGGGATCACGGATCCGGAGCGGCGCTATAAGCAGTATCCCCATGAGTTTTCCGGCGGTATGCGCCAGAGGGTGGTGATCGCCATCGCCATGGCCTGCAATCCGGAAATCCTGATCTGCGACGAGCCGACGACGGCTCTTGACGTGACGATCCAGGCCCAGATTTTGTCGCTGCTCCATAAGCTGCAGGAAAAATACAGCCTGACGATCATTTATATCACCCATGATCTGGGCGTGGTGGCCAATGTGGCGGACCGGATCGCCGTTATGTATGCCGGCGATATTGTGGAGGTGGGCCTGTGCGAGGAAATTTTCTATAACGCCAGACATCCCTACAGCTGGGCGCTGCTTTCCTCCCTGCCGCAGCTGGGAGTAAAGGGCGAGCCGCTATATTCCATTAAGGGAACGCCGCCCAACCTGTTTAACGAGATCAAAGGGGACGCCTTCGCGCCGCGCAATCCCAACGCGTTAAAGATCGATTTTGAGATCCGACCGCCGTATTTTGAGGTCAGTCCCACCCATAAAGCCAGAACCTGGCTTTTGGATCCCCGGGCGCCGAAGGTGGAGCCGCCGGCGCTGATCGCGCGCATGTTTGAGAAATGGAAGGAGGTGTCCCCGAATGCCTGAGAAGAAAAAGCTTTTGGAGGTGAAGGACTTAAAGGTGGTCTTCGGCTCCGGAAAGAAGGCGTTTACCGCCATCGACGGCGTAAGCTTTGATATTTACGAGGGGGAAACCTTCGGACTGGTGGGAGAGTCCGGCTCCGGAAAGACCACCATCGGCCGGGCCATTATCCGGATCAATGAAGCCGCCGGCGGAGAGATCCTGTACCAAGGGGAACGGATCAGCGGAAAGATTTCTAAGGAAATGGACCGGAAGGTGATCGAGAATATCCAGATGATCTTCCAGGATCCCATGGCGTCCTTAAACGAGCGGGCCAAGGTGGATTACATTGTTTCCGAGGGCCTTTACAACCTCCATAAATTCAAATCGGAGGCGGAGCGCAAGGAGATCGTATCGAAGGCGCTTTTGGACGTGGGCCTACTTCCGGAGTTTGCCAGCCGTTTCCCCCATGAGTTTTCCGGCGGTCAGAGACAGAGGATCGGGATCGCCAGGGCGCTCGTTATGGAGCCGAAGCTGATCATCGCCGACGAACCGATCTCGGCGTTAGATGTGTCAATCCGCGCCCAGGTATTGAACCTGCTGTCGGAGCTGCAGAAAAAGAAGGGCTTTACCTATTTGTTTATTGCCCACGATCTGTCCATCGTCCGCTTCATTTCCGACCGGGTCGCCGTTATCCATAAGGGGAAGATCGTGGAGCTGGCGGAAACGGAAAAGCTGTACAGCCATCCGCTCCATCCCTATACCAGGGCGCTGCTTTCCGCGATCCCTCAGCCGGATCCGCTGACGGAGCGGGTAAAAAAGGTGGAGGTTTACGATCCGTCCTGCCACCACTACGAGACGGACAAGCCCCGCTGGATCGAGATCGAAGAGGGACATTTTGTCCTGGCCAATCAAGAGGAAGAAGAAAAGTATCAGGAGGTGCTGCGAAGATCATGAAGGTCACAGAAAGCAGAAGGATCCCGGAGGTATTCGACGCGGTCGTGATCCCGTTTGACGATAAGCTTACGCTTTTGCCCCAGACGGAAGCGCTTTTGCCGGAGAGGCTTTTGCTCCCGGTACGGGCCGCGCTGCGGGAAAAAAAGGCGGACGGCTTTTGCGCCGGCCCATACGCTCAGGACGTCTATGATGAAAAGCTGGACCGCAGCCGCAGATTTGTTTTGATCGGGCTGGGGAACGGAAGCCTTACGAACCGGGAACTCTTTTTACGCCTCGCGAAGGCGCTCCAAAGCTGCAAGGCGGTCAAGGCGGGGGTAACGGCCGTCCTTTTGGATAATGCCGGAGCCATCTTAAAAAAGCCGGCGGTTCTTGAAAAATTGTGCGAGCTTCCTTATCTGGTTTCCTACCAGTTTAACGCCTACCGGTCGGCGCCGGTGGAAAACGGGATGAAGGAGATGGTTCTGGTCACGGAGCAGGAGGGGCTTGAGCCGGTCTTAGAGGAAGCCGGGCATGTGGCGATGAGCACGCGGATGGCGCGGGATCTGGTCAACCATCCTTCGATGTATATGACGCCCGTCCGGTTCGCCGGGGAAATGGAGCGGATGGCCGCGGAAAACGGGCTGGAGATCACGGTTTACGGGCCGAAGGAAATGCAGGAAATGAAAATGGGCGCCTTTTTATCGGTAGCCCGGGGCTCGAAGGAGGAGCCGAGGCTGATCGTCCTTCGCTATTGTGGAGGAAAGGCGGACGAAGCGCCCATTGCCCTGGTGGGAAAGAGCGTAATGTTCGACAGCGGCGGCTACAGCTTAAAGTCCAAGATGGCGACCATGCACGACGACATGGGCGGCGGGGCCGCCGTGGCGGGGGCGATCCGGGCCATCGCGGCGCAAAAGCTTCCGGTGAACGTGGTGGCGGTTATGGCGGCCTGCAAGAATATGGTTTCCGGCGACGCTTATGTGCCCGGCGATATCCTGTTTTCCATGAACGGGAAGACCATTGAGATGCTAAACTCCGACGCGGAGGGACGGCTGACGCTGGCCGACGCTATTACCTACGCCATCCGGAAGGAAGGGGCGGAGCGGATCATCGATATTGCCACCTTGACCGGTGCGGCCAAGGGCGCTGTGGGAGCCAGGAGCGCGGCGGTCATCGCCGGGGACGAGACGCTTTATGAAGCGATGAAAAAGGCTTCGGAGGATTCCTGTGAAAAGATCTGGCGGCTTCCGGCGGATCAGGAGCTTTTCGAGGTGCTGCGGTCGGAGGTGGCGGATCTAAAGAACAGCAATCCCGGAAATACCATGGGCGGCGGCACCATCGTCGCGGGCCTTTTTATCCGGGAATTTACGGAAGGGAAACCCTGGATCCATGTGGACATGGCTCCGGTCAACTGGCTGGCGGAGGGAAATTCCTATTCGATCCGGGGCGGCACCGGCTACGGCGTCAGCCTGCTTTACGAGACGGTGAAGAATCTGCTGTAGGATCAGGCCGTTCCCTGGCTGTGCGAAAGTCCGCCGTGAAAAATAGCCGGAAAATCTGTCGTAGGAAACGGCATAGAAAACTACGGTTGCAATTATTCCTGAAAAGAATTATACTAGACTTAGTTAGTGAATACACACCATGGAGGCGGGATCTCCGCCTTCCGTCAGGAGGGATTGCAATGATCGAAGCAACGAGCTGCGGCGGTGTGGTAATATTTCGTGGAAAAATCCTGGTTTTGTATAAAAATTACAGGAACAAGTATGAAGGATGGGTCCTGCCGAAGGGAACCGTAGAAGCGGGAGAGGAATTTAAGGAAACAGCGCTCCGAGAGGTGAAGGAAGAGACGGGAGTCGCCGCCTCGATCATCAAGTACATCGGAAAAAGCCAG
>DVFQ01000146.1 GCA_018713185.1 Candidatus Copromonas avistercoris (nom. illeg.)
AACACAGTTTTCTGTTCTATTTTGTCATGAAACAAGCATCCGTTCAATATGTCCGTGTATCTTTGGAAAAGATTTTTGCAACTTCTTTCATTTTTCTGTTTTAAGATTTTACAATCTATAGTATATGCAAGATCCTTTAATCAGACCATTTTCTTCTTGCGAATCAATTTTTTCAGATACACATCACGCTTGATTTCCATCTAATTCTTTTAATACTTCGCCGATAGTTCCATCAATACAGATCGACCGTTCCCTGATCTCCCTTGGCGCATAGGCTTCCCCCAGGTTAACGCAGGCATATACCGCTTTCGGATTGCGGTATGTAATCTGCCAGAAAGGATATTTAATAATACCCGGGCTTTCGCCCCATAGCCCAATAAAAGCAGGAAATCTCGCGGATACCGGCTCCCGCCAGGCCATCCGCCGATCCACCTTCGGCGGCTCGCCGGATGCGGGGCTTTCGCCCCATAAATCGAAAGGCGGGGCCTACTGTATCCGTGAATAAATTCCCGCTACAGCTGGCTTAATCCACGCCGAGTCTCCCTTCAATACCGGCTCCCGCCAGGCCATCCGCCGATCCACCTCCGGCGCCTCGCCGGATGCGGGGCTTTCGCCCCATAAATCGAAAGGCGGGGCCTGCTGTATCCGTGAATAAATTCCCGCTACAGCAGGCCCCGCCTTCCGCTTTGCCCGGCTCAATGCGAAAGCATATTTTCAATAAATATCCCGTAGCCTTTGGTGGGATCCTGGATGAAAACGTGGGTGACGGCGCCGATGAGTTTACCATCCTGTATAATGGGGCTGCCGCTCATGCCTTGAACGATGCCGCCGGTGAGTTCTAATAGCTCGGGATCGGTTACTTTTAAAATCATTCCCTTATTTTTCTGCAGGCTGGTATAATCGACTTTCTGGATTTCGATCTCATAATCTTTCAGTTCCCCCGACACAGAGCTGCGGATATAAGCGGTTCCTTCATGGACGTCCTGGCGGAAGCCAACGGGAACGGCCGCTTCTTCCATCTGTTCCAGAAACCGGCTGTTTACAGTGCCGAAAATCCCAGAGTCTGTGTTCTCCGTCACTTCTCCCAGTTTCGTGCTTTTTCCGTAATAAATAACGCCGGACATGACGCCGGGGCTTCCGGACGCTCCCTTTTCGATTCCCATGATCTGGGTATCGTACAGCTCGCCGCCGCCAATATAGACCAGCATTCCCGTATCGCTGTCGCTGATCCCGTGGCCCAGCGCACCAAAGGATCCGTTGGCGTCCACATAGGTCATGGTTCCGATTCCCTGGGTATCGTCCCGCACCCAGGCCCCCAGCTTATAGCTTCCGTCCTCCGCTAAGACCGGCCTGACGTCCACGTCCACCAGCTCCCCGCCGCGGCGGACGGAAAGCCGAACGGTTTTACCGTCGGAAGCATTTACGGCTTCGATCAGCTCGTCCTTATCCTCCAGCGCTTCTCCGTTGACCTCCTCAATGTAATCTCCCGATTTTAATACCCCGTAAGCCGGCTCCACCACATTTCCTGCCTCATTGGTGATCTGCCCGGTTCCAATTACCATGACCCCGTCGGACCGTAAGTATATCCCCACCGGCATTCCGCAGGGAACCGCGTACATATCCTCCACAACATCCACCTGGATCTCTTTCATGGGAAAGATTCCCAGAAATTTCATGCCGATGCGGTAGCTCCCCTCACTGGCCCCGTACATGGAAACCGACTCCGCTTTCTGCTCCTGGATCCGTACCTGTCCTTCGGGAATATTGGATCCGTTTCCCAGCACCACCTCCTCGCTTTCGCTCTCAAAACTGAATCCCGGGGGCAGTGAAAAATGGAAAATCTCTTCTTCCTCCGCCACCAGGTTCAGCTGATCGGGAACCGCATATTCTACGTAAATCCAGGTAAATGCGGCCGTAAATACCAGCGAAACCCAGAATACCCACAAAAGGACGCGGCGCAGCTTCTCCTTTCTCGTCACAGCAAAACCTCCTTTCTCATGATTCTGCCCCGATTCCTTTTTTGTCAAACCGTTTTCCCTTGCCGGACCCAGTGAAATCGCTCCGCATTCTCCGCCGGTTCCAGCAGAATCGATTCACATTCTCCTTCACCAGTTCCAGCGAAATCGCTCCGCCTTTTCTATCACCGCATCCAGCGAAAATCAAACGCGCAAAAAAAGAGAGGGCATTGATCTGCTCCTCTCCTAGTATGTGATGGTGACTCATTTTCAGCCTGTCAGTTTTTAGCTGGTATTTTTCCCTTTTCCTTCGCCAGCGCCGCCAGCCGCTTCATCTCCCGGGCATTTTCCCGAACGGTTTCCGTGATCTCGGCTCCGCCTAAAAGCCTTGCCAGTTCGTCGATCTGCTCCGCTTCCTTTAAGCGCCGGATCCTGGTAACGGTTTTTTCGTCCTCCACTTCCTTTTTGATTTCAAAATGCGTGTCCGCCATAGCGGCGATCTGCGGAAGATGGGTAATGCAGAGAACCTGGTGCCTGGAGGCGATATAGGAAAGCCGCTCCGATACCTTCTGGGCCGTCCGCCCGCTGATCCCGGTATCGATCTCATCAAAAATCAGTGTGGGAATCTTATCCGTATCCGCCAGCACCGTTTTGATCGCCAGCATGATCCTGGAAAGCTCGCCGCCGGACGCTACCTCACCCAGCGGTCTCGGCGGAATGCTGCCTGGATTGGTGGAAATCAAAAATTCCACCTCGTCAAAGCCCTGCTCCGTAAACCGGTCCAGCTTCCGCACCTGGATGCGAAAATCCACATGAAGGAAGTTCAAGTCCAAAAGCTCCTCCCGAATCCGTTTCTCCAGACCCGCGGCCGCTTCCTTTCTGGCCGCCGACAGCTGTTGGCAGGCCCGCTCCAGCGCCATTTTCGCCTCTTCATATTCCTTTTCTGCTTTCCCCGCCAGCTCCTCAAAATTTTCTAACTCCGAAAGCCGTTCCTTTTTCTGCTCTAGGCTCTCTAAAACCGCCTCTTCCGTCCCGCCGTATTTGGCCGTCAGCCCCCGGATCATATCCAGCCGGTTTTCCGCGATGCGAAGCTCCGCCTCGGAAAAATCCATCCCGTTGAGATAATCAGAAATCGACCTGGAAAGATCGCTTAAAATGCTCTCCGCGTCCCGAAGGCCCTCTACAATCCCCGAGATTCCCTCGTCATACGCCAAAACGCTTTCCGCCTGCCTTAGCGCCCGGCTGATCCGATCGCCGTCCACCGCCTGATAGGCGTCCGTAAGACTTTCCATGATCCTTTGGCTGTGGGAAAATTTCCGGCACACGGCCGCAAGCGTCTCTTCTTCCCCTGGTTTCAGTCCGGCGTTTTCAATCTCCCCGATCTCAAACCGCAGAAAGTCCATTTCCCGTTTTCTGGACTCCTCATCCATGGAAAAATGCTCCAGCTTCTGTTCCAGCTCCCGATAGTTCGCGTAACAGGCCGCCGTATCTATTTTCAGTTTTTCCGTTTCATTTCTTGAATATTCATCGAGAATTTCCAGATGCTTCTGTTTATGCAGAAGCGATTGATGCTCATGCTGTCCGTGCATGTCCAAAAGCAGACCTGTGACTGCCCGCAGCTTTGCCGTCGTAACGGTTTCATCGTTGATGCGGCTGACGCTGCGCGCCTGAGTGATTTTTTTAGAAATGATCACGAGCCCTTCCTCATCCGGAACAACCGAGAGCGCTTTTAACGCCTGTCTCCGTTCTTCCTCCTCCACCGAAAAAACCAGCTCGATCGAAGCGCTTTCCTCGCCGTTTCGGATCATGTCCTTTGACGCCTTCCCGCCAAGGGCCAAGCCGATGGAGCCGATAATAATTGATTTTCCGGCTCCGGTTTCTCCCGTCAGGATATTTAAGCCTTCGGTGAACTCAACCCCAGCCTCCTCGATCAAAGCCAGGTTTTTCACCCGCAAACCAAGCAGCATGCCGTCACCTCCCATTTTGCCTGTCGCCGCGGTTCTCCTTTATTCCGCCAGCAGCTTTTTCAGTTTATCCATCAAAATAATCGTATCATCTACCGTCCGGACCGCGCAGAAGATCGTGTTGTCTCCGGCCACGCAGCCCACCAGCTCATGAAAACCGATCACGTCCAGAGCCTCCGCCACAGCCATCGCCATTCCGGAAACCGTTTTAATGATCAAAAGATTCTGGGCCATATCCATGGACACATAGCAGTCGCGGAAAATCCGCAGATATTTTTCGCTGAAATCCCGCTGGGACTGCATCACGGCATAGCGCTGGCGCCCGTTTTCGCCCTGCACCTTGGTCAGCTTCAGCTCCCGGATATCTCTGGAAACCGTCGCCTGGGTCACCTTATAACCGTCCCGCTTTAAATACTCCGCCAGCTCCTCCTGCGTCTCGATCTGGTACTTTCCGATCAGCTCCACGATCTTGCTGTGTCTGTCCACCTTCATGTCCGGTCTTCTCCTTTCCGTCCTGCGCTCCGCTCTCATCGAAGCGTTTTTTATCCAAACAAACGAGATCCTAACATCACGCCTCGTACATTTTATCCTTTAAAATATCAAGAAACGACCGGTTATCCAGGCGAAGCACCCGCACAGCGGTTTCCGCCCGCGTGATCTCCAGATAATCTCCTCCGGACAATTTCACCACCAGGTCCCCGTCGAAAGCCGCCGTCTGGCCGCCGTCGGCCGTTTCCGGGATCTCAATGCGGATCCGGCTCTCCGGACCAAATACGATGGCCCGCGAAGTCAGCGTATGGGGGCAGACCGGCGTCAGGATCATCAGCTGCCCGTCCGGCTGGGCGATGGGCCCTCCCGCCGAAAGATTGTAGGCGGTGGAACCGGTAGGCGTAGAAACGATCATGCCGTCGGCGCTGTATTCATTCAAAAACCGGTCGTCTACATAAATCCGCAGCTTTAAGATCCGCAGCCGCCCCTCTCTGCTGACCACGATATCATTCAAAGCCGCGCTTTCTGCCGCCTTTTTTCCATTTTTATAAACGGTTCCCTTTAACATCATCCGGTCCTGGACCTCAAACCGGTTCTCGCAGAGGGCGTCCAGAAGCTCCTCCACATTGCCGCCCCGGCCCACCTGGGTCAGATATCCCAGGCCGCCCAGGTTGATCCCCACCAGCGGGATCCGTTTCCCATCCAGGCTTCTGGCCGCCCGGATCAAGGTCCCGTCTCCTCCCAGCGTAACGATGCACTCCGTTCCATCCGGTACGCCGTCCTCCGGGATCCGGTCGGAAAGCCGCGCCGAGCATCCCCGTTTCGTCAGCGCGTCCTGGATCCGCTTTCCCAGCGCCCCGGCATTTTCTTTATCTTCATTTACTACGATATAAAAGTTTTTCATATGCCTGTCCCGTTATTGTCTGGCCCGTGATTATCTGACCTGAATTTTGTCCCGCGGTTTAATGATCCAGTGTTTCATGGGCTTTCCTTACCGTTTCTTTATCCGGAATGCCGCTGTTGTCATAAAAGCCGCCGGGATGGTTCTTTAAATGGAGCAGATATTCAATGTTCCCCTCCGGACCCTTGATCGGAGAAAAATCAAGATGCAGCGCTTCGAATCCAATGGAACCGGCAAAGGACGCCACCATTTGGATCACCTCAAGATGAACCGCAGGATCCCGCACAACCCCCTTTTTCCCGACTTTCTCCCGTCCGGCCTCAAACTGGGGCTTGATCAGGCACACCACATCCCCCTCCGGTTCCATAAGCGCCTGCACCGGCCCCAAAACCTTCGTAAGAGAAATAAAGGAAACGTCAATGGAAACAAACTGGATCCGCTCCGGAATCTCCTCCGGCGTCACATACCGGATATTGGTTTTTTCCATGCAGACCACCCGTTCGTCGTTGCGCAGCTTCCATGCCAGCTGTCCGTGTCCCACATCGACCGAATAGACCTTTTTCGCTCCATTCTGAAGCATGCAGTCCGTAAATCCTCCCGTAGACGCTCCCACGTCCATGCAGACCTTTCCGGACAGCCCGACTCCGAACTGCTCCATGGCTTTTTCTAACTTCAGCCCGCCCCGGCTCACGTATTTCAGCGTGCTGCCGCGGACCTCCACCAGGGCGGTATCCTCAAACATGGAACCGGCCTTGTCCTCCTTCTGGCCGTCCACATAGACGATTCCCGACATAATGACTGCCTTCGCCTTTTCCCTGGATTCCGCCAGGTTTTTCTTTACCAGCAAAACATCCAGCCGCTCCTTCATGAATCCAGCCGCTCCTTTCCAAGATACTCCCGCTCCAGCCGCCGGATCACCGAGTCGCTGTCGATTCCCAGCATTTCCCGCAGAAGAGACACGTTTCCATGCTCCACATAAGCGTCGGGCAGAGCCACCTGGATTACCTTAACCTGGGGATAATGCTCATGGATATAGCGGGTCGCGCACATGCCTAAGCCGCCCCGCAGGACATTTTCCTCCATCGTAACGATCAGATCATGGTTCCGGCACAGCCGGTCCAGCATATCCGTATCCATGGGCTTGGCGAACCTGGCGTTCACCAAGGTGCAGGAATAGCCTCTGGCCTTTAATTTTTCCCGCACATGCTCCCCGGTGCTGACCATGCTTCCCAAAGCGAACAAAGCGATCCCGCTTTCCTCATAAAGCATCTCCGCTTTTCCGTATTCCATCGGGGCCGCGAACTCCGAAAGGCCGCGGTACGCCTCTCCCCTGGGATACCGGATCGCCAGCGGGCCTTCAAAATTCACGCCGAACTCCAGCATCGCTTCCAGCTCCCAGCGGTTTTTCGGCGCCATGATGGTCATTCCCGGCACCAGGCTCAAAAACGAAATATCGAAAATTCCCTGGTGCGTCTCGCCGTCGCTTCCCACAAGCCCCGCCCGGTCGATCGCAAACAAAACCGGCAGCTTCTGGAGACAGACGTCGTGAAGAATCTGGTCATAGCCTCTCTGCAGGAAGGAAGAATAAACCGCTACCACCGGCTTTAGCCCTGCCGACGCCATTCCAGCGGCCGAAGTGACCGCATGGGCCTCCGCGATCCCCACATCGAAAAACCGATCCGGGAATTTCTTTGAAAACCGGGTCAGCCCGGTTCCGTCCGGCATGGCCGCCGTCACCGCTACGATTTTTTTGTCCTCCCCAGCCAGCTCGCAGATTTTTTTAGAAAATACCTCCGTATAGCTGGGATACTGCTTCTTTTTTAACGGCTGGCCCGTCGCGATATCAAAGGGATCTACCCCATGGAACCGGGCGGGATTTTTCTCCGCCGGCGCATAGCCCTTTCCCTTTTTCGTGATCACATGGACCAGCACCGCGTGGCGGACCCGCTTGGCTTCCTTTAAGGTGCGCACCAGCTCCGGCACGTTATGTCCGTCCACCGGGCCCAGGTAGGTAATTCCCATATCCTCAAAAAGCATCCCCGGAACAAAAAACTGCTTTACGCCGTTTTTCGCCAGATACAGCCCGTACGACAGGCTTTTTCCTACCACCGGGATCGCGCTTAAGGCGCGGTCCACGCCTTTTTTCAGCTCCGCGTAGCTTTCCTTTGTCCGGACGCTGCTCAAGTACCGGGACATGCCGCCCACGTTCTCCGAAATGGACATCTTATTGTCGTTTAAAACAATGATAAAATTCTTTTTCAGCTGGGCCGCGTTGTTTAGCGCCTCATACGCCATTCCGCCCGTCAGCGCCCCGTCGCCGATCACAGAAATAACCGAATAATCCTCTCCCTGGATTTCCCTGGCCTGGGCGATCCCAAGACCGGCGGAGATCGAAGTAGAGCTGTGGCCCGTATCGAAGGCGTCGTAAGGGCTCTCCGCCCGTTTGGGGAAGCCGCTCATGCCTCCGAACTGGCGCAGCTCGTCAAAACCGGCCTTCCTTCCGCTTAAAAGCTTATGGGTATAGGCCTGATGGCCCACATCCCAGATAATTTTATCCTTCGGCAGGTCAAAGGCCAGATGGAGCGCCATCGTTAACTCCACAACTCCAAGGTTTGAGGCCAAATGGCCGCCGGTATGGCTGATCTTTTCGATCAAAAACTGCCGGATCTCCTGCGCCAGCACAGGATAATCTTCCTCCGTCAGCTTTTTTATATCTGAAGATTGTTTTATCTGATCAAGCAGCATAACGCCGGATCACTCCCTTTTGCCTTAGTTTTCCCGGTCAACCAGCATGGCGATGATTTCTCCAAGAAATTCCTTTTCGCCCGGAAGCGTCATCAAACGCTCCTTTGCCCGTTCCGAGAGCCGTGCCACATCATCCTTCGCTTTCTCAAGCCCCTCTAGCGTCACATACGTCGTCTTTTGATTCTTTTCATCGCTTAATACCGGTTTCCCCAGCATTTCCTCCGTGCTGGTAACATCCAGGATATCGTCCTGGATCTGGAAGGCAAAGCCCACATCGGCCGCGATCTGCTCCATCGCCGAAAGGCGCTCCTCATCCGCCCCGGCAAGGACCGCGCCGATCATGAGGGACGCCTCCAAAAGCGCTCCCGTCTTTAACCGGTAAATAAAATCCAGCTTTTCCTTTGGAACCGGCTTTCCCGTCAGCTCCACATCCACGGTCTGGCCGCCGATCATTCCGTAAATCCCGGTCTTCTGCGCCAGGATTTCCAGAGCGCGCCCGACCCTCGCCGGATCCCCGTTCATGGAAAACGCCTTGGCCGCCGTTTCAAAGGCATAGATCATCAGGGCGTCCCCGGCAAGGACCGCCATGTCATAGCCATACGCTTTCCAGGTGGTCGGTTTGCCCCGTCTGAATTCATCGTTATCCATACAGGGCAGGTCGTCATGGATTAAGGAAGAAGTATGGATCATCTCCATCGCCGCCATAAACGGCTCGATCTCCTTTCCCCTCCCGCCGAACATCCGGTAGGCCTCCCGCATCAAAAGCGGCCGCAGCCGTTTCCCTCCGGCTTTTACACTGTAGTTCATGGCGGAAAAAATCGTTTTCTGATATCCCTCTTCCGCCGGCAGATATTCATATACGACCGCCTCAGTTTCCTTTACCGCCTTCTGCAGCCGGTCCTTAAAATCGCAGCTCATTCTCCTGTTCCTCCGCGCCGGCCCCATTTCCGGCTTCTTCCCCGCTTAACACAAGAATCTTCTTTTCGATCCGCTCAATCTTTTCATTGCAGCTTTTCACCAGCTTCATGCCTTCCTCATAACGGCGGAACGCATCCTCTAAGGAGCCGTCCCCGGATTCCAGCTCATCGATCAGCCGGTCCAGAGCCTCAAAGGTTTCCTCCACCGTCATTTTCTGTCTCGCTTCCTCATCCATGGCTTTCCTCCTGATTCTCCCGGACGCAGGCCACAAGCCGCCCGTCCGTCACATGCACCGTGATCGCCGAGCCCACCGGAGCCTGGCGCACCGACTGCAGCCGTTTTCCCTTTTCATCCGTCGCAAACGCATAGCCCCGGCTTAACTGCTTCAAGGGCGAAAGTCCCCAAAGCCGCTCGCTTTTCACCGCCAGGCGGCGCTTGTCCGCTTCCAGGCGGCGTTCCATGAGCGCTTCCAGCCGCTCCGCCCGAAGCCGCCCTTTTTCCGCGTCTTTCCTGGCCCGTTCCGTTATCTGAGAGAGAAGCCGCTCTTCCAGATCCGCCAAACGGTGCCGCTTCTCCAACAGCTGATGCCTGGGATGATGAGTCTTTAGGGAAAGCTCCGCCTGCTTTAACTTCGCCCGGGACTGGGATAGATGAAAGCTCATCTCCCGGTACAGCTTCTGCTTTCTGGCCGTCAGCTCCGACTGAAACTGAAAATAGTCGAATACCGCCAGCTCCGCCGCCGCTGACGGCGTAGGAGCCCGAAGATCCGCCACATAGTCCGAGATCGTCACATCCGTTTCATGGCCCACCGCCGAGATCACCGGCGTCCGGCAGGCAAAGATCGCCCGGGCCACCGCCTCCTCGTTAAAAGCCCATAAATCCTCAATGGATCCGCCGCCCCGGCCTACGATCAAAACGTCCAGGCCCATGGCGTCCAGCATGCGGATTCCCCTTACGATGCTTTCCTTCGCCCCCGCTCCCTGGACCAGCGCCGGATATAAGATCAGCTGCACATAGGGATTCCGCCTTGCCGAGATATTCATAATGTCCCGGATCGCCGCCCCCGTGGGCGCCGTCACGATCCCTACGGTCTTGGCGTACCGGGGGATCGGCTTTTTATACTGGGCCGCGAACATCCCCATCTCTTCCAGCTCCCGCAGAAGCTTTTCAAACCGGAGATAAAGATCGCCCCGTCCGGAAAGCTCGATTTCCGACGCGTAAAGCTGGTACTTTCCGTCCCGTTCGTAAACGTCCACCGTTCCCTTTACGACTACCTGCTGCCCCTCGGAAAGCCGGAACGAAAGGCCCCGCCGCTGCCCGGCGAACATTACCGCGGAAAGCGTACCGCCGCTGTCCTTCAAGGTA
Organism: Candidatus Copromonas avistercoris (nom. illeg.); assembly: GCA_018713185.1. Lineage (GTDB taxonomy): Bacteria > Bacillota > Clostridia > Lachnospirales > Lachnospiraceae > Copromonas > Copromonas avistercoris. Next base: position 10,338 of record DVFQ01000146.1, read on the forward strand.
AAATAAATATGGCCGGAACTGTGATATTTACAGTTGGAAACTTCCCCCTTTACCGCGATCCGGCGAAGAAGGAAGTCCTGGGTAAACATATTTTTAATATACGAATTGACTTGAGTAACCGAATATACTCCCGCCATAATTTCTATTCCTTGTCCACAAGTCTGGCAAGAATCCCGTTGACAAAAGAGGGGGCGTCCTTTCCGCCGAACTTTTTGGCCAGCTCCACCGCCTCGTTGATCGCCACCTTTTCCGGGATCTGCTCGTCTTCCTTCATCTCAAATACCGCAAGGCGCAGGATCGTAAGCTCAACTTTTCCCATCCGCCGGGTCTTCCAGCCTTCAGCCACCGCATCGATCTTTGAATCGATCTCCGGAATACGGGCCATAATCCGCTCCACCCGCTCTTCCAGCATCTTCCGGTCTTCCTCTCCCATCTCTACCTGGTGGAGGATTTCCTCTTTCCCCGTCTCGCCGCTCTCTTCCTCCTCGGGAGCCTCAAAATACTGCTCCAGCTGCGCTTCCTTTTCCTCCGCCGGATAAAAATCCTGACAGAACAGCATCTTAAAGCAATGCTCTCTCGCTTCTCTCCTGGTCACTCCCATACCTCCGTATTTCCTACACTACTCTGTTTTTAGATTATACATGAAAATGCATACTTTCTCAAGCATAAAATCTCCGCGCAAAAACAGAGGCCGCGAAAAATGCGCAGCGTCCGCATTTCCCACAGCCTGTTTTCTCCTGCTCCAGCCGGCGTCCCGCTCCTATTTTTCCTCCAGCGCGACGCCCGCGATCTTAATATTGACGTCGAGCACCGTAAGCCCGGTCATATTCTCGATCGCATTTTTTACCTTTTCCTGAACCGTCTCGCAGACCGCCGGAATGCTGTAGCCATACTTAATATTGAGGGACAGCACCACGCTTACGTGTTCCTCCGTAACCTCGACCTTGACTCCCTTGGAAAGATTCTTCATTCCCAGGCGGCTCACCAGCTCGTTGGTCACGTTTCCGGCCATGGAATCCACACCTTCCACCTCGGTCGCCGCAAGTCCCGCGATGATCGCCACAACCTCGTCCGCGATCTGCACCTCGCCGATCGTATCTTTTTCATATACCTTATGACTGGTTCTCTCTATCTCTGCTGCCACGTCCGCACCTCCTGCAATTCCAAATTATTAGGATCAAACGATATTCTTATCTTACCATAAATCGGCTTATTATACAATCCCGCAATGCAGGCGCGCGCTTATTTTTTACTTACTCAGCCAGATCCAAAAGCGTGATCACGATCCCCTCTGCGCCAACCTCTGTTTTTCTTTTTACAATATCTTCAATCTGGGCCCGCTCCTGGTCCGTGATTGAAACCGCATTGACCACCACGTCCACCTGTCCGTCGGTAATGCTGACCACCGGATCCACAAATCCCTTGGCCTTTAAGAGCGTTTCCGCGGCATTTTCTTTTTCGGAAATTTCCGTCAGCTGGATCATGTTCTGAACGGCCGTCTGTTTTTCCGCCTCCGAAACCTGATCGCTGTTGATCAACTGCATTAACGTCTCCTTATTCTTTGCCCGGATCTGCTCTCGGTTTAACTGAACCCCGGCTATGTATTCCGAAACGCTGGTGCCGCCGGTAAGAACCGCTTCTCCGGGGTTTTCCATCCCTGTTTCCGCAGTTCCTCCGGCGTTTTCCCCCGCGTCCGCCAACTCCGTTCCGCTCCCGGCCTGTGAATCTGTCAGCTCCGTCCCTCCAGCGCCTCCGTTTTCCGTACCTGCCCCGGCTTGCGCATTCGCTCCGGCTTCCACACCCGTCCCGGCTTGCGCGTTCGCTCCCGCTTCTGCGCCCGCTCCAGCTTCCACACCTGCCCCGACTTCTGCGCCGTCCGGCAAAAGCTCCTCGCCGTCTCCGTCAAGACTTGCGATCTCCGTCAGGCTCCCGTCGTCCGATGCCATTCCGGCCTGATTTTCCGCAAGGATATCTTCGTCTGAAATTTCCATCATTCCCGCCTCATAAACGTCTCCGTCCCCCGCCTCCATTTTCGCGGAATAATTTAAATATCCGGCAGCGGCGATCATCACTGCCAGCGTCGTAATGATAATCTGGTTTCTCCTAAAGATACGTTTCATTCCTCAGACTCCTTCTTTTACCCTCTTTAATACTTTTATCTTATGCTGCGGAAGTCCGAATAATGCTTCCATGGCCTCTGAAACTTCCGCCCTGACGACGGCGCTGCCTCCGCCCTCCGCGCTGATCACGATTCCCGAAATTTCGGGCCGAAGCTCCTTTTCCATGACCGGCTCCTGATCCTGGCCCGCTAAGACCGTGCTTTCAGAAAGCTCCTGCCTTTTTTCTCCCTGGGAATCTTCATTCCCGTCCAGCTGGGAAACCATCTGGTTCTGATCCACCCGATACACCCGTTCCTCAGAAGATTTTAACACCACCATTACGTCGGCCTCGCCCACGCCCTCTACCTGTGAGAGGAGCCGCCCGATCCGCGCCTCCAACTCCTGCTCATAAGACAGTGAAACGCCCAAACCGCCGTCCTGTCCTTCCCTCCCGCCAACGCCGCTCCGCGTCCTTCCCATATCCGAGGCGCTGTCCCTAGCAGAGCTTCCCCAGCTCGTTCCGATCCAGTCTGCTCCTGCCCCGTCCGCTTCTGCCCCGCCCAAGCCTATCCCGGCTGCTCCTGCCTCGCTCCCATCCGCTCCCGCGCCGTTTCCCTCTGCCGGGAGGGAAACAAGAAACAAAAGCATGCCCGCGCAGAAAAGGAAAATCAGTTTTTCCTTATTCAGCTTCCAGATTGATTTCAATTTGTCTTTCTTCCAATCCATAATATTCCCCAATCCTCTCCCTTAGCCCTTCGATCTCCCGGTTCGCAAGATACCGGCGCTCCTGCAAAGCCTCCCTGCTGATCCCGCTGGTATTGGAGGCCAGGCCGACGGTCATTCGGACCGCCTTGATGCTGCCGAACGATCCGCTGTCTTCCTCCCGGTCAAAAACCGCCTCCGCCGTCTTGCATTCCAGCGTCCCGGTGTCCGCCATCACCCGCAGATCATTTTCCACCGCCGATTGATATCCGTCCATCATCCGCCCGATCCGTTCTCCATCCACACTCTGCAGCTCCTTCCTTAAAAGCTGCACTTCATTCTGAAAGGTCAGGCGTTCAAATAACCCGGCGATCCGCTCCTGCGCCCCCAAAAGTCCGGTAAACGGCTGAAAAAACAGGAGGAGGAACACAACCCCCGTAAACAGCCGGAGATAATTTTCATATTTTTTATCCGGAAGCAGGTTCATGAGCATGGTCATAAGAATCAGATAAAATACAAGGCTTCGGATCCACTGATAAATTCCCTCCATTTGATCCTCCCCAAACCGGCGCATATTCCCAAAGCCGGAACCGCTTTTGGGCCTGCCTTCTGATCATGCCGCGTAATACGCCGCGTTGGTCGATATGCATAAAACCGCGATCGTAACGGCAAAAAGCGCCAATGAATATCCCACGATCTTTAGCAGCATCCCATGGCCCGCCGCCGTCTGGGACATGCAGGATACCAGCCGCTTATCACATACCGGCTGCATGGCGGCGGCCGCCGCATAGTAAAGCGCCATCAGCACCAGAAGCTTAAGGACCGGCACAGCCGCGAGAAAAAGCAGGACCGCCACGGCCGCGGCACCGGCTGTATTCTTGATCAGGATTCCCGATCCCATTACCATCTGCGATATGGTTCCCGCCCCGGCCCCGATGCCGGGGATCAGCTCCACGAGACGCATCGCCGCCGTATTTTTCAGCGCGTCCGCCTGGGGAAGGACCAGCCCCTGGATCAGATGGAAGCCGACCACTATCCCGAACAGCGTTTTCATGGTCCAGGAAATCAGGAGCTTTAAAAGCTCCGTAAGCTGCGAGATCATATCCTCCTTGAAAAGGTTTGCCGCCAGAACAAGGGGCATATAGATCCGCATCAATGGAAGCAGGAGTCCGCAGACAACGGTCTGGACCAGCCCGACGGCAGCAAAGGTAAAGCCGCAGACCGCCGACGAGGTAACCGCCCCTCCACCCATGGCAACGGCCAAAAAATAGGCTGGAAGCAGCGCCTTCATAAATTCCAGGATACTCCCCGTCACCTCATCCGCCACCTGGATACTGGCAAAGAAGGTGGCCGCCAAAAGCGCCATGATGCACAGGTAGATCACGTAAAACCCTGTTTCCGACACATGGCCGGAGCCAAAAATTCCGGAAAAGCTGGAAAAAACCGCGCCGGCCAGCGCCAGAACGATGATCTGGCCCATTAGGGCCGTGTTGGAACGGATCTCCGAAAAAAACGCGTCGGAAACCGCTTTTGCGGCGCCGGACGCCGCCTGCTCGAAATTCCCTGTTATTAGAAGCTCCATCAGCTCCCGAAATGAAACCGGATCCCTTCCATTGGACGCCCTGGAAAGAAATGCGTCGATCTCCTCTGCGTCAAAATCCATCAGCGAAAACTCTTCCTGGCGGATTTCTCCCGAATTTGCTTCTTCCCGGCCAGGCGTTCCTCCTAAAGCCGCCCATGCGGTCATGATCCCCGCAGGCGCAAACGCCGGGCCCAGCCCGCCCGCCATGTCCAGTTGTCTGCTCTCCGGCCGAAGCAAAAATGCAGGTCCCGGCAAAAAGCTTCCGGTTATAAAAACCGCGGACAGAACCAGAACAGCCGCCGCCTTAACTGCCCGCCTCATCCCATCAACCCCTGCAGCGTCTCAAACAATGCCAGCAAAACCGGGGCGCTGACCGCTAAGATCGAGAGTTTTCCAAACATCTCAATCTGTACACCCAGGGCTGAATACCCCGCGTCCTTACAGATTCCGGAGGCAAATTCGGCAATATACGTGATCCCCACCATTTTAAGCAGGGTTCCCAGATAGACGCCCTCGATCTGGATATAACCGCCCAGCTCCCTGGCTGTCTCCACGATCAGCTCCAGCCGGGAAATTCCCAGAAACCCGATGATAAGCGCCGCCGCCAGAATCAGATATACGGAAAATTCCCCCCGCAATGTCTTTAGCTGCACAGCCAGAACCACCGCCGCGATTCCGATCACCGCGGCCTGTATCATTGTCACATCGTCCGCCCCCTCTACAGCGCAAACAGGTTCTTGATCGTCTCAAACAGCTCATAAATATATGGAACGATCCAAAACAAAACCAGGATCAGGCCCGCAAGGCTGGTCAAAAACGCCTGGTCCTCCCGGCCGCTGTGCTTTAAAACCTGGCAGATCACAGACACCAGGATCCCAACTGCGGCAATTTTAAAAATCAGATTTACTCCCATTCCGTCTCCTTATGCCAGCGCTACCAATAAAAACAAACCGGCCGCCATTCCCAGACAGCGATACAGCTTTGTCCGCTCCTCCAGCTCCTTTTTCAGCTGACGGATCGAGTCCTCTGTCTGCTCCAAATAAAATAAAAGCGTCCGTTCCTGCATCCCGCGGTCCGCGTACCCCAGATTTTCCCCCAAAGAAAGAAGCGCCTGCAGATCCGCGGGATTCATAGGAAAATCCGCCGGGAGCTTTTTTATTTCTTCTTTCCAGAGAATAAAAAAAGGCGCTTCCCGCTCCTTCTCCATCCGTTTCCTCACTCGTAAAAACAGCCTTCCCGGCTCCAGACACATCCCCGTACGGTCTTTTGAAAACCGTTCCCCCACCTCAAAAAGCGCCTCCGGAAGCGTTTCATTGGCATAGAGGATCCTTCCCTTCAAATGATACGCCATCTGCCGCAGCAGCTTTAAAATTTCAAGCCGCTCCCTCCAGCTTTCCGCCGCCAAAAATCCTGCGCCGATGCAGGCGGACGCCATGATCAGCAAGCCAAGATATCTCATACTGCCTCCCGGCTTCCGGCCAATCCCTTCTGTCCTTCCCAGTAGCTTTCAACAAACGCTCCCGCCTTTTCTTGAATGCTTCCGGCAGACGTCCCCGATTTCTCCCCGCTGTCCTCAAAAAGCGGCCTTAGTTTATCATCATAAATTCCGGCCACTGTTCCCGGCGCGGGATGCTGGCAAAGCACAATATATCGGGAAAATAGCCCTTCTTTTATCAATTCCGAAAAATAAGCTTTTCTTCTTAATTCTTCCACCGACGCCCCATGGGCCGTCGCCAGGATCCGGCATCCGCAGTTCATCCCGCTTCGCACCGCCTCCAGATCCTCTTTGGTTCCGATCTCATCCACCGCCAAAACCTGGGGCGCCATGGAGCGGAGCATCATGGAAATCCCGGCCGCTTTCGGACAGCCGTCCAACAGATCGGTCCGCATCCCGAGATCACACTGAGCGGTCCCTTGAACGCACATCCCCAGCTCTGAACGCTCGTCCACCACCGACACATTCCGCCCCCTCCAGTTTTCCCCGCCGTTGGAAATCTGCCGGATCAGATCCCTTAAAAGCGTCGTTTTTCCAGCTCCGGGAGGGGAAAGGATCAGCGTATCCAAAAACTCCCCGTTAAAAAACAGAAACGGCAGCACAAAATCCCCGCAGCCCTGTATCTCATGAACGATTCGGATATTCATTCCCGAAATTTCCCGGATCGTATGAATCTCCCGGTTCAAAACCACCGTTTTCCCGGCGATCCCAACCCGGTGTCCTCCTTCGATCGTCAAAAACCCCTGCCGCAGCTCCTCCTCATACGCGTACAAAGAATGCCTGGAAAAAATCTCCATTAATTCCTTGATAAGCGCCTGATCCGCCAGGACTGGAACCGCCGAAGCCATTTGATTGTTCCCATATCGTAAGGTACCGTCCGAAAACAGCGTCTGCTCGCCGCAGTCTGTAAGAAGAAATACCGGCCGGCCGGCGCGGACCCGGATTTCCCGTACCGTCCTGCCCGCCGCGGCCTTCTGAACCAGCCGCTTCCATTCCTCTGCTCTCATTCTTTCTGCCCCCTCCCCAGACCGTCCGAAAACTCGATTTTTAGGCATAAAATCAGCCCCTTTCTTTCATCTTGTGTCATTGAAAACTGAATAAAATACACAGGATGAAGAAAGAGGCTTAAGCCTGTTCCATCAATTCCATCATTTT
>DVFQ01000147.1 GCA_018713185.1 Candidatus Copromonas avistercoris (nom. illeg.)
GGCAGCTCCGGCAGGCGGAACCTCTGTTGACGCGCCGATGCCCGGAAAGATCCTTGGCGTAAAGGTTAAGGTTGGAGACGCTGTTTCCGCTGGACAGACGGTAGTCGTTATGGAAGCAATGAAGATGGAGACGGAGATCGTTGCTCCGGTTGCCGGTACGGTAACGGCTGTTATGGTAAACGGCGGAGATATGGTAGAGTCCGGCGCTCCGATGGTATCCATCGGCTAATCCCGGCTTTTCCCAAAAGCTGTAAAAAGCCGGCGGGCGCATTCTCGTGCGCTGGCCGGCCATCGTGCAGAAAACGCGAAAAACATGCCGGATGACCGAAGCGTTCCCAACGCGCGGCGCCGGTGTGGACAATAATAAAAAGGAGGCTTTATTGTGAGTAATAAAGTATGCACATTACAAGAAGCAATCGCAAAGTACGTAGAAGACGGCGACGTTATCTCCTTTGGTGGTTTTACGACCAACAAGAAGCCCCACGCTGCTGTTCGTGAGATCCTCAGACAGGGCAAGAAGGATTTCATCGCCATCGCTGGCCCGGCCGGTATGGACTGGGATATGCTGATCGGTGAGGACCGCGTAAAAGCATATATCAACTGCTATACGGCTGACTCCGGCGTTACCAACGTATCCCGCCGCTTCCGTTCCAAGATCGAAAAGGGCGAGCTGATCTATGAGGACTATTCCCAGGACGTTGTAATGCTGATGCTGCACGCCGCTTCCCTTGGACTTCCGTTCCTTCCGGTACGCCTGATGATGGGCTCTGGTCTGGTTGACGAGTGGGGAATCAGCAAGGAAGTAAGAAAGACCATCGACAAGATTGCCGATGACAAGTTCGTATATATGGACAACCCCTTCAATCCGGGCGAGAAGGTTGTAGCCGTTCCGGTTCCGAAGCTGGATACCGCTGTGATCCATGTTCAGAAGGCTTCTCCGGACGGAACCTGCATCATCATCGGCGACGAGTTCCACGATGTTGATATCGCGGTAGCGGCTAAGAAGGTTGTCGTTACCTGTGAAGAGCTGGTGAGCAACGAAGAGATCAGAAAAGATCCGACCGTGACCAAGATCCCCAGCTTCTGCGTAAGCGCAGTTGTACATGTTCCTTACGGCGCGCATCCGACACAGTGCTATGGTTACTATGATTATGATAACGCGTTCTTAAAGGCTTACGGCGCGGCCAGCAAGACAGAGGAAGACTTCAAGGCGTTCCTTGACGAGTGGGTTTACAGCTTAAAGAGCCACGACGAGTATCTGAATAAGTTAAGCGCTTCCCGTCTTATTAAATTAAAAGTAACACCAGGCTTCGGTTATGCTGCTGATGTTAGTAAGGAGGATTAATCATGGCTGATTACACAAATTACACAAACAAGGAAATGCAGGCGATCACGCTTGCAAAATGCATCCATGACGGCCAGATCGCTATCGTGGGAACCGGACTTCCGTTAATTGGCGCATCCGTTGCGAAGAGACTGTTCGCACCTAAGTGCAACCTGATCGTAGAGAGCGGCCTGATGGACTGCTCCCCCATCGAGGTACCCCGTTCCGTAGGCGACCTTCGTTTCATGGCTCACTGCGGCGTTCAGTGGCCCAATGTCCGTTTCATCGGCTTCGAGGCAAACGAGTGGCTTCATGACAACGAGAGACTGATCGCCTTCATCGGCGGCGCTCAGATCGACCCCTACGGAAATGTAAACTCCACCTGCATCGGCGATTACCACAATCCCAAGACCCGTTTCACCGGTTCCGGCGGAGCCAACGGAATCGCAACCTTTGCGAACACGATCATCATGATCCAGCATGAGAAGAGAAGATTCATGCAGAAGATCGACTATGTTACCAGCCCCGGCTGGATCGACGGCCCTGGCGGACGTGAGAAACTGGGACTTCCGGGCAACCGCGGACCGCAGGCAGTCGTAACGGATCTTGGTATCCTGAAGTTCGACGAAAAGACCAAGAGAATGTACCTTGCCGGATACTATGAGACCACGACTCCGGAAGAGGTTCAGGAGAACACCGGCTTTGATATCGACGTATCCAAGGCTGAGAAGCTTGCTCCGCCGGATCCGGAAGTAATCCGCATGATCCGCGAGGAGATCGATCCCGGCCAGGCCTTCATTAAGGTTCCCACGGAGGAGCCGGCAAAATAGACCTTAAACGGTCAGACTGGTTCTGAAAAAGAACCGGACGGTACTATATAAAGCAGAAGCGCACGCTTCCGGGATTAATGTCCCGGAGGCGGTGCGCCGTATCTATAAGGAGGAAGAACATGGGTTACTTTTCCATGCCTGGATATTTCCAGAACATGCCTGTAGTAGGCAAGGAGCTGGTAAACGCGAATCCGGAGAACGAGCAGGAGATCAAGGCGGTCGAGGCGGACATTCATGAGTCCATCGACAAGGCTCTTGCGGCCGGTATTACCAGCGAAGAGAAATTAAACGAGAGAGGCCAGCTTTCCGCAATGCAGAGAATTAACGCTCTGATCGACGAGGGAACCTGGTGCCCCTTAAACAGCCTTTACAATCCGGAAGGCAATAAGTTCGGAACCACCAACGTGATCAACGGACTTGGCCGCGTAAACGGAAAATGGGTTTATATCATCGCTTCCGACAACAAGAAGATGGCCGGCGCGTGGGTTCCCGGACAGGCGGACAACCTGCTGCGCGCATCCGACGCCGCGAAGATGATGCATCTTCCGTTAGTATATCTGTTAAACTGCTCCGGCGTTGAGTTCCCCAACCAGGATAAGGTTTACCCCAACAGAAGAGGAGGCGGCACGCCGTTCTTCAGAAACGCTGAGTTAAACCAGCTGGGCGTTCCGGTTATCGTAGGCATCTACGGCACCAACCCGGCCGGCGGCGGATACCACAGCATTTCCCCGACGATCCTGATCGCTCACAGCCAGGCCAACATGGCAGTCGGCGGAGCCGGAATTCTTTCCGGAATGAACCCCAAGGGATATGTGGATGAAGAAGCGGCCGAGCAGATCATCAACGCGCAGATCGAGAACAGCAAGCAGCATGTTCCGGCTCCCGGTTCCGTTCCGATCCACTATGATGAGACCGGATTCTTCCGCGAGGTATATGAGAACGACTACGGCGTGATCGACGGCATCAAGAAATATATCAGCTATCTGCCGGCGTACAACCTGGAATTCTTCCGTGTGGATGAGCCGCGGCACCCGCTGTATTCCGCAGAGGAGCTTTACAGCATCATCCCCATGAACCAGAAACGCCCCTATGATGTTTATGACGTTATCGCCCGTCTGTTCGACGGCTCCCAGTTCAACGAGTACAAGAAGGGCTACGGACCGGAGATGGTAACCGGACTTGCGAAGGTGAACGGTCTTTTGGTCGGCGTGATCGCCAATGTACAGGGCCTTCTGATGAACTATCCGGAGTACAAGCAGAATTCCGTTGGTATCGGCGGAAAGCTGTACCGTCAGGGCTTGATCAAGATGAACGAATTCGTTACCCTCTGCGCCCGTGACCGGATCCCGCTCATCTGGCTGCAGGATACCACCGGTATCGACGTAGGCGACGACGCGGAGAAGGCAGAGCTTCTTGGACTGGGTCAGTCCCTGATCTACTCCATCGAGAACTCCAAGCTTCCGTCTCTGGAGATCACCTTAAGAAAGGCCAGCGCGGCGGCTCACTATGTTCTTGGCGGACCGCAGGGCAACAACACCAACGCGTTCTCCATCGCTACCGGCGCCTGCGAATACTACGTAATGCCGGGCGAGACGGCTGCCAACGCCATGTACTCCAGAAAACTGGTGAAGGCGAAGAAGGCCGGCGAGGATCTTCAGCCGATCATCGACAAGATGAACGATATGATCCAGATGTATCATGACAAGTCCCGTCCGAAATACTGCACTATCATGGGTATGGCGGATGAGATCGTAGATATGACAGACATCCGTCCGTATATTCAGGCATTTACGGAAGCGGTTTATCAGAATCCGGAAACCATCTGCCCGTTCCATCAGATGGTAACGCCCCGCGCGATCCGCGAGTGGAATACGACCAACGGAAAAGCCTGATTGAAAGTAATGCGCTGCCGGAGAAGCTGACATCGTTGCGGATTTTATCCGCTGCTGTTCCGGCAGAAAAAGGAAACAAAAACGTCCAGACCGGGCATGTTCCGGTCTGGATATATGTGTTTCCGGTGACAGTTAAGTTTGGAAAATGAAACCCGGAGGTTTGTATGAGCTCGATTTATACATTAGGAATTGACGTAGGCTCCACTGCGTCCAAGTGTATTATTTTAAAGGACGGCAGTGAAATCGTTGCCAAATCCCTGATCGATGTAGGCGCGGGCACCAGCGGCCCCAAGCGCGCCATCGATGCGGTTCTTGAGAATGCCGGCATGGCGAAGGAGGAGATGGCTTACACCCTGGCGACAGGCTATGGCCGCAACTCCTTGATGGGTCTTGCCGACAAACAGATGAGCGAGCTTTCCTGCCACGCGAAAGGCGCGTTTTTCCTGTTCCCCGACGTCCATACGGTAATTGATATCGGCGGACAGGACGTTAAGGTGATGCACATCGAAAACGGCGCGATGACCAATTTCCAGATGAACGATAAGTGCGCGGCCGGAACCGGACGGTTCCTAGACGTAATGGCCCGCGTCCTGGAAGTTAAGGTAGAGGATCTGGGCGCCCTTGGCGCGATGTCCAAAAAGAGAGTGGAGATCAGCTCCACCTGTACGGTATTCGCTGAGAGCGAGGTGATCAGCCAGCTTTCTCAGGGAACGGATAAGTGCGATATCATCGCGGGAATCCATCGTTCCGTGTCGCACCGGGTAACGGGCCTTGCCCACCGGATCGGCGTGGTGCCGTCGGTGGTGATGACGGGAGGAGTCGCTCAGAATACGGGAGTCGTGGAGGCGCTGCAGAACGAGTTAGGCTGCCCGATCAAAACCTCTCCGCTGACCCAGTATAACGGCGCGCTGGGCGCCGCTCTGTTCGCATATCAGGCGGCCAGCCGCAGGAAATAAGTTTGTCCCTTCCTGCGCTGCTTGGCAGGCAGGAGTGATAGTTTAAAAAATGGAGGATGAAAAATTATGGCAAAACAAGTTAGTCCTGGCGTTCTCGCCCTGCGTAAGGTTGTCGATGACGTCTATCAGGAGGCGCGTGAGGCCAAAGCAAGAGGAGAGCTGGTAGGATGGTCTTCTTCCAAGTTCCCCTGTGAATTTGCGGAGGCATTTGGCCTTCATGTAATGTATCCGGAGAATCAGGCTGCAGGAATCGCCGCCAACCGTTACGGCGAGATCCTCTGTCAGGCAGCCGAGGATCTGGGCTATGACAACGATATCTGCGGATACGCCCGCATCAGCCTTGCCTATGCGGCAGGAAAGCGCGCGGCCCGCAAGTTTGACCCGGAGACCGGCGAATACATCATCGACCCCAGCACCGGAAAGCCCTTAAAGGACGCGGACGGCAAGGTTGTAATCGATGAGGCGACCGGAAAGCCGAAGAAGGATCCCAAGACCCAGACCCCCTATATGGTCCTGGACGACTTAAATGAGATCAACGCGCTTCCGGACGGAGTAGAGAAGGAGCGCCGTCTGGCGGCTATCTCCCAGATCAAGCAGATGCAGATCCCGCAGCCGGACTTCGTTCTTTGCTGCAACAACATCTGCAACTGCATGACCAAGTGGTATGAGAATATCGCGCGTATGCACAATATCCCGCTGATCATGATCGACATCCCCTACAACAACCATGTGGATGTAGACGATTCCAACGTAAAATATGTGCGCGCTCAGTTCGATAAAGCGATCAAGCAGCTGGAAGAGCTGACCGGAAAGAAGTTCGACGAGAAGAAGTTTGAACAGGCCTGCGCCAACGCGAACCGTACCGCGAAGGCATGGTTAAAGGTCTGCGATTATCTTCAGTATAAGCCCGCTCCCTACAGCGGATTCGACCTGTTCAACCATATGGCCGACGTTGTAACGGCACGCGCCAAGGTTGAGGCTGCGGAGGCATTCGAGCTTCTGGCTGAGGACCTGGAGAAGGCGATTAAGGAAGGCACCACCACGACTCCGTTCCCGGAGAAGTATCGTGTTATGTTCGAGGGTATCCCCTGCTGGCCCAAGCTGCCGGCTCTGTTCAAGCCCTTAAAGGAGCATGGTGTAAACGTAACGGCCGTTGTTTATGCTCCGGCCTTCGGTTTTGTATATAACAATCTGGACGAGATGGCCCGCGCTTACTACAAGGCTCCCAACTCCGTCTGCATCGAGCAGGGCGTTGACTGGCGTGAGGGAATCTGCCGTGAGAACAAGGTTGACGGCGTTCTGGTCCATTACAACAGAAGCTGTAAGCCCTGGAGCGGATATATGGCAGAAATGCAGCGCCGCTTTACCGAGGATCTGGGCGTACCGTGCGCAGGCTTCGACGGCGACCAGGCTGATCCGCGTAACTTCAATGCCGCCCAGTATGAAACTCGTGTGCAGGGCCTGGTAGAGGCCATGGATGCAAATAAGCAGGCGAAGGAGGCATAAACAGATGAGTATCAATGCATTATTAGATGAATTTAAGGTGAAGGCTGCCACTCCGAAGCAGCAGCTTCAGGAATATAAAGCCCAGGGCAAGAAGGTCATCGGCGTTCTTCCCTATTTTGCTCCCGATGAGTTGGTTTATGCCGCCGGTATGGTTCCCATGGGAATCTGGGGCAGCAACAATAAGACTATCAGCCGCGCGAAGGAATACTGCGCGACGTTCTACTGCACCATCGCTCAGCTGGCGCTGGAAATGCTCCTGGACGGGACCATGGATCAGCTGGACGGCATCATTACGCCTACCATCTGCGATACCCTGCGTCCCATGAGCCAGAACTACCGTGTGGCGATGCATGATAAGATGGCGGTTATTTTCCTGGCTCATCCCCAGAACCGCTTCGAGCCCTTCGGCCTGGAGTTCTGCGTGGATCAGTACAATCATGTAAAGAGCGAGCTGGAGAAGGTTGCCGGGCATGAGATCACCAACGACGCCATCCAGGACGCCATCAAGGTCTTCAATGAGAGCCGTGCGGTCCGCAGAGAGTTTGTAAAGCTGGCCAACGATCACTGCGACGTGATCACGCCCACCAAGCGTTCCGCTGTATTAAAGGCTTACTGGTTCATGGAGAAGCCGGCTTATACCGCGAAATTAAAGGAACTGAACGAAGAGTTAAAGAAGCTTCCGGTCTGCGACTGGAAGGGAACCAAGGTGGTTACCTCCGGTATCATCTGCGACAACCCGAACCTTCTGGCTGCTTTTGAGGAGAACAATATCGCCATCGCGGCAGACGATGTGGCCCATGAGAGCCGCGCGTTCCGCGTAGACGTTCCCTTCAATCCGGATCCGATGATGGCTCTGGCAGAGCAGTTCGCGGCTCAGGATTACGATGTTCTTCTTTACGATCCGGAATCCAGCAAGAACCGCCGCGGCGAGTTCGTTGCCAATATGGTAAAAGAGAGCGGCGCTCAGGGTCTGGTACTGTTTATGCAGCAGTTCTGCGATCCGGAGGAGATGGAGTATCCGTACTTAAAGAAGGCTCTTGACGACGCGGGCATCCCCCACATCAAACTGGGAATCGACCAGCAGATGAGAGACTTCGGACAGGCAAGAACCGCAATTCAGGCCTTTGCCGATGTTTTAAGCATGCAGTAAGCGAAAACGAAAAAGCACAGCCGCCGTCGGGCAGCTGTGCTTTTTAAAATAGCTCGAATTTTGCATATGTGTGTGGATACGCGCGGCCCTGGCTTATACGATCCTCCGGGCTTCATATCCCATATCTGCGGACAGGCCGGCGGCATGGCGGCGGACCAGCTCCCGCAGCGTGATCAGGTAATCGTCGGTTTCAATCCGGATCTCCGGAGCGATAATACCGATGGAGCCGGCCAGCTCTCCGTCGGAATTAAAGATGGGCGCCCCGATGCCGATGGCGTCGTTGACGTATTCTCCATGGGTAATGGCGTAGCCGTCCCGCCGTATTTTTTTCAGCTCCGCCTTTAAATCCTCCGGGCGGACATGGGGGAAGGCCTGGTCGTTTACGATGATGGTTTTAAAATACTGGTCAATGAAAGCCGGCGTCTGGTAAGCTAAAAGAACTTTCCGGATCGCGCCGCAGTGGAGGTACATTTCATAGCCAAATTCCTCCACGACTTTTAAGTGGCTGGGGCCGTCTACCTTTTCGATCACCAGCCCTTTGTTTCCCACCGGGATCACCAGGTAGGAATCCTCCTTGGATTCCCTTGAAAGGGATTCCAGAACCGGATGGGCCGCGTCCTGAAGCCGGATTCCGCGGGCGGCGGCCTTGCCTAAGGGGATCAACGCCGGGCCCAGGCGGTAGGTATGGGTGCGCTCGTCCCGTATAATGTATTTTTTCTCACAGAAGGTCTGCAGGATCCGGTGGACCGTACTGGGCGGAAGCGCCATCGCCTCCGCCAACTCCGCGATAGAGAAGCTGGTGTTCTTTTCCCTTAAGACCTCCAAAAGCTCCATGGAGCGCAGCAGACTCTGGATCATGCGTCCGCACCTTCCGTATCTTCCTCAACCGTAACGTGGGAGGCAGTTTCTTTTTTGGATTCCTTTTCGCGCGGATCCGCCGCGTTTGTTCCGGCGTTTGCTTCCTGTTCTTCCGCCGCGTTCGCTTCGGCGTTTGTTTTATGTTCTTCCGGTGCGTTCACTTCGGCGTTTGCTTCGCGTTCTTCCGGCGCGTCCATTCCAGCTTCTTCTGCTTTTATTTCAGCTTCCTTCGATACGTCTTTTTTTTCATCCCCGCCGCATGAACCGGAGATCTCTTCGCTTTGGGATCCTTTCGCGGAGCCCTCCGCGCATTTGCCGGAGTTTAAGTGGATGTAGGAGCGGCCGGATTCCCCGCAGGAAACGGCGCCGCTGTTTTTTTCTTCTTTCGCGTCTTCTTCCTCTTCGTAATCGTGGAAATCCTGTTCCAGCTCATCGTTAAAGGATTTGTATTTCAGATAGTAGGAGATGCCTGCGGCGGCAGCGCCCAGGACGGCTCCGAAAGCGATCCATAAGCCGGTTCTTTTTTTGGACATAATCATTTCTCCTTTCCTTTGGCACAGCCATGCACGGACAGAGGTAATCATACCGCCCGATTTTATCTATAATCATAATCGAAATTCCCCAAAAAGAAAAGGGATAATTGGGAAGAAAGTAAAAAATCGGAAAAAAATTTCAAAAAATTAGCACTCAGCTCTTGACAGTGCTAACAGCAAGTGTTATAACATTATCTGTGACAGGGAACATAGAATAGGTTCCAGTCTTATGTTATGGATGGACAGAATTAAGAAAACAGAATTTTAGAATCTTAAGGAGGAGTCAGTAATGAAATTAGTACCATTATTTGACAGGGTTGTTTTAAAACAGTTAGTTGCAGAGGAAACAACGAAATCCGGTATTGTTCTTCCGGGCCAGGCAAAAGAGAAACCCCAGCAGGCTGAGGTCGTAGCGGTAGGCCCCGGCGGCGTAGTTGATGGGAAAGAGGTTGCGATGCAGGTAAAGGTCGGCGATCAGGTAATCTTTTCCAAGTATGCCGGCACCGAAGTAAAAGTAGACGAAGACGAGTATATTATCGTAAAGCAGAACGACATTCTCGCGGTTGTGAAATAAAGGAACGGGAAACGCGTTCTGAGACGGAAGCCCGCGCCAGAGCGGGGATACTCCGGGAATAAGGTTTCCGGAAGAATGAATTGGAGGAATGAAGATCATGGCTAAGGAAATTAAATATGGCGTAGACGCCAGAAAAGCACTGGAATCCGGTGTAAATCAGCTTGCGGATACCGTACGGGTAACCCTGGGACCGAAAGGAAGAAACGTAGTTCTTGATAAGTCCTTCGGAACTCCGTTGATCACCAACGACGGCGTTACCATCGCAAAAGAAATCGAGCTGGCGGATCCCTTTGAGAATATGGGAGCGCAGATCTTAAAAGAGGTTGCTACCAAGACCAACGACGTGGCCGGAGACGGAACCACCACCGCGACGGTCCTTGCGCAGGCAATGATCAATGAAGGAATGAAGAATCTGGCCGCGGGAGCGAACCCCATCGTTTTAAGAAAGGGTATGAAGAAGGCGACGGATGAGGCTGTAAAGGCGATCGCCGAGATGAGCCAGCCCATCAGCGGCAAGGATCAGATCGCGAGAGTCGCAGCGATTTCCGCTTCCAGCGACGAGGTAGGCGAGATGGTTGCCGACGCGATGGAAAAAGTTACCAACGACGGCGTCATCACCATCGAAGAGTCCAAGACCATGAAGACGGAGCTGGACCTGGTAGAAGGTATGCAGTTTGACCGCGGATATGTTTCCGCTTATATGTGCACCGATATGGAGAAGATGGAAGCGAACCTGGATGATCCGTATATCCTGATCACCGACAAGAAGATCTCCAATATCAACGACATCCTGCCGCTTCTGGAGCAGATCGTTAAGACCGGCGCAAAGCTTCTGATCATTGCCGAGGATATCGAAGGCGAGGCTCTGACCACTTTGATCGTCAACAAGTTAAGAGGAACCTTCAGCGTAGTAGGCGTAAAGGCTCCTGGCTATGGCGACAGAAGAAAAGAGATGTTAAAGGATATCGCGATCTTAACCGGCGGCTCCGTAATTTCTGACGAGCTGGGTCTGGATCTGAAGGATGCGACCATGGATCAGCTGGGACGCGCGAAATCCGTAAAGGTACAGAAGGAGAATACGATCATCGTTGACGGTCTTGGCGACAAGACGGAGATCGCGAACCGGATCGCTCAGATCAAGGCTCAGATCGAAGAGACCAAGTCCGACTTTGATAGAGAGAAGCTGCAGGAGCGTCTTGCGAAGCTGTCCGGCGGCGTAGCGGTCATCCGCGTAGGCGCTGCTACCGAGACGGAAATGAAGGAAGCGAAGCTGCGTATGGAGGATGCTCTGGCTGCGACGAAGGCCGCGGTTGAAGAGGGTATCATCGCAGGCGGCGGATCTGCTTATGTACATGCGGCTGAGCAGGTTGCGGCTGTTGTGAACGGTCTTGAGGGCGACGAGAAGACCGGCGGACGGATTATCTTAAAGGCTCTCGAGGCTCCGCTGTTCCATATTGTAACCAACGCGGGTCTGGAAGGCTCCGTGATCGTGAACAAGGTAAAAGAGCTTCCTGCCGGAATGGGCTTCGACGCATACAAAGAAGAGTATGTTGATATGATCCAGGCGGGTATTCTGGATCCGGCAAAGGTTACCAGAAGCGCTCTTCAGAACGCGACCAGCGTTGCTTCTACGCTGCTTACGACGGAATCCGTTGTGGCGAACATTAAGGAAGAGTCTCCGGCAATGCCGGCAGGCGCAGGCGGAATGGGCGGAATGATGTAATCAGCCGTCTAAGACGCGAAAAAGGCGGAAGCTGTATTTGAAATAAAAAGCCGCAAAAACGGCCGTCATGGCCGGCAGCGGCTGCGGATAGAAAAAGACCACTGGCGGGTTTTAAGCTGCCGGTGGCCTCTTCATATACGCGTCTTGTTTTTCGGAAAGAAACGCTTAGCGGGGAAGCAGGGAAGCCGGATCGGCAATGGAAAGCCGGCTGTTCTGGTATTCTCCGGACCAGGTCACGTCTCTTCCGAACCACTCCGGAGGAGTAAAGGAGAGGGCGTCTTCCTCGCTCTTAAACTCAACCTCGGCCAGGATCAATCCGGAAAAAACGCCTTCAAAGACATCCATCTCGATCGTAAGGTCAGGCCGTCCCGGAAGGGGCAGCAGATAGCGCTTTTTTTCCAGGATATTTCCGTCCGCCTTTTTCCGCAGATGGGCATAGGCCTCCGACGTAAGGGGCAGATTGTATTCCTCACGGGAGAGGGCGCCGCTGGATTTATAAGTCAGGTAATAGGACTGATCCTCCCGCCGGATGCGGACCACAGGGCCTGTGCAGAGATAGGCCTGTTCGATCTGATGGAAGGGGAAGGCTTCGTATCCCGAGGGCGGAGCCGCAACTAAAAATTTCCGTTCGATTTCCATAAAAGCTTAACTCCTTTGTTTTTTTCAGTTTAGCATAAGATCCGCCCGGGGTCAAAAGATATTTTTCCATCACAATATAAGAAAAATGTAAGGACTATTGCCGGAAAAATATGATAAGATAAAAAAGAACGTTTTATGCGGAGAGGATTGGACCGCCGCTTGAAACGGTCGGCATAACAGAAAGATAAATTTTGAAAACAGGAGGACAGGCGTATGTGGACCAGAGCAGAATTAAAGGAACGGGCCAAGGGATGCCTGAGACGATATTATTGGGCGGCATTTTTGGTGAGTCTGAT
>DVFQ01000148.1 GCA_018713185.1 Candidatus Copromonas avistercoris (nom. illeg.)
CCTCTTACCGAAAACAAATCCAGGAGGTAGGAATAGATGAAACGAATCGTTACCCTGCAGGATATTTCCTGCGTCGGCCGCTGCTCCATCACCGTCGCTCTTCCGGTTATTTCCGCCATGGGCGTAGAATGCGGGATCCTTCCCACAGCGGTACTCTCAAACCATACCATGTTTAAAACCTTTACCTGCAAAGATCTGACCGACCAGATCGATCCCATCGCGAAAGCATGGGCGTCCCAGGATATTACTTTCGACGGGATTTATACCGGCTACCTTGCTTCCGGCGAACAGTGCCAGGAGGTCGTAAACTTTTTCGAGCAGTTCTCCAATTCGGGAAACCTGACTCTTGTGGATCCGGCCATGGCGGACAACGGAAAGCTGTATCCGGCCTTTGACGACGCCTTCCCCGCTGAGATGGCGAAGGTCTGCGCCAAGGCGGATATCATCCTGCCGAACATCACCGAAGCCTGCCTGCTCACCGGAACCGAATACCGGACCGAATATGACGAGGCTTATATCGACGGCCTTCTCCATAAGCTTTTGGAGCTGGGCTGCAAAACCGCAGTCATCACCGGCGTTTCCTACGAGCCGGGAAAGCTTGGCGTTACCTATCTGGACCGCAGCGGAAAACGCTTCTCCTATTTTACCCGCCACTGCCCCCAGAGCTACCACGGAACCGGCGACCTCTATGCCTCCACGGTTCTCGGAGGCATCATGAGAGGCTTGCCCCTTGGCGACTCCCTGGCTCTGGCCGCCGACTTTGTCGTCGCCTGTATCGAAGCCACCGCTTCCTCCAAGGCGGCTCGCTGGTACGGAGTAGAATTTGAATCCCAGATCCCGGAGCTTTGCCGGATGCTGGAAGAAAGGCTGGCGGCTTCCGAGCGTCTTGACCAAGCCTGATCTACGGGAATTATAGCAAATTTCATCTTGTTTTTCCATAGCCGGACGGTCCTTTTCTCACCGCCCGGCTTTTTTCATCATCCAGCATTTTCTCACCGCCCGGCATTTTAAAAGCCTGCTGACAATGCAGGCAAAACGCGCTATAATAAAATAGGCAGGGAAACAGGATTTCTCTCATGCCGGAAGGGAGAAGCCATGAAAACAAAGGAACAGATTTTATTTGAAGACGCGCCTGTCGGGCGGGCGGTCATTTCTCTGGTCATTCCGACAGTGATCAGCCAGATGATCACCGTCATTTACAATATGGCCGATACTTTTTTTATCGGCCAGATCGGCGATCCCAATCAGGTGGCCGCCGTTTCCTTATGTATGCCCATGTTCATTTTCCTGACGGGGCTTGCCAACCTGTTCGGCATCGGCGGCTCCAGCCTGATCTCCCGCAGTCTTGGAACCGGCGACAGAAAAAAAGCCGGACAAACGGCGGTTTTCTGTATCTGGTCCTCCATTGCCGTCTCTCTGTGCTATGGGATCCTGCTAATGATGATATGCCCCATCCTGCTGCCCGCTGTCGGCGCCAATGCGGAAACCTACGAATTCTGCCGGCAGTATGTATTCTGGACCATTGCCGTCGGAGCCGTTCCCACTGTATTAAACCAGGAACTGGCCCATCTGGTGCGGGCCGAGGGCCATTCCGCCCAAGCCAGCTTCGGTATGGCGCTGGGCGGCGTTTTAAACATCATCCTCGATCCGATTTTCATTTTCCCGCTGAAGCTGGAAATCGCGGGCGCGGCCATCGCCACCATGCTGTCCAACGCGGCGGCGACCCTTTACTTTGCCGCCCTTATCTTTCGGAGCCGGAAAGAAACCGTCATCCGTTTTGATCCCCGGCTCTATCCGTTCCATGAGCGGATTCCCCGCGAGGTACTGCTGGTGGGGCTCCCCAGCTGCCTGATGAATCTAATGGGCGTACTTTCCAACGTAACACTGAATAAGCTTTTAGCCGGATATTCCAACGCGGCCATCGCCGGTATCGGCGTGGCGAAAAAAGTGGATATGATGACCTTCGCCATTTCCACCGGCATGTCGCAAGGCGTCCTGCCCTTGATCGGCTACAACTATTCCGCCTCCAATTTCCGGAGGATGCGGTCGGCATTAAAAACCAGCTTCCTGTTCAGCTTCACCGTCGCCGCCGCAAGCACTATCTTTCTTTTTACCTGCGCCGGTCCCATCGTCCACGCCTTTATTGACGACGCTGAAACCGTGCGCTACGGCCAGCTGTTCCAGCGGATCATCTGCATCACCGGCCCCTGCATCTCGATCACGATGCTGACCATCACTTCCTTCCAATCCGTAGGAAAGAAGCTGGAACCAGCGATCCTTTCCCTCCTTAGAAAAGGCGGTCTGGACATTCCCTTTATGTTCCTTATGAACGCTCTGGCCGGTGTGGACGGAATCGTCTGGGCGACGCCCATCGCGGATTTTCTCGCCATGATCGCCGCTCTTATTTTACTGATCCCCTTCCTGCGGAAGCTGCCGGAAGATAAGAAAGCCGCAGCCTGACCGGAAACCACCGGCTGAAATACAGATTCCATACTCATAATTTTAGGAGGTATATTTTATGGCAATTGAAAGCAGCGTTGTTTTCCTGCCCGTTAAAGACATCGAAGAAACCACCCGGTTCTACCGGGATCTGATCGGGCTCCCTGTAGCCCAGGTACAGTCCGGCGGTCTCTGCCGGATCTTTGATACCGGCTACGGCTATTTCGGCTTCTGCCAGTATTCGGACGGCCGTCCCCTGCCCAACGGGCCAAAAGGCGTGTGCCTGTCCTTCAACTGCCGGGACGAGGAAGATGTAGACGCCCATTACCGGGAATTCACCCAGCGCGGCCTGACCGCCACCACGCCCCAGCGGCACAAGGTATTCCCAGTCTATTCCTTTTTCCTTACGGATCCCAACGGCTACAACGTGGAATTCCAAAAGATTCTGGAAAAATGATCTTTTTTCAATCGAGCATTCTTTAAAAGATCAGGCCGTCTCGGAAAGAAGGGAATAAAGCTTCGTCAAAATTCCTCTTACCTGGCCGGAAACCTTATCCAACCGTTCTATCGCGGAATTGATACGGGACTGGACGACCACATCCGCAAATACATTGTCCAGGAACGTATCAATAAACCGCAGTCCATCCCCGATCCCGACGGAAAAATCCTCTGATATGGAAACGTCCTCAAGCTCTCTTTTAAAAACAGCCAGCTGCCGTTTTGCCTCCTCGATATCAGCGGAGGCTCTGTCGATTTTCGAGTGCTTAAACAGGCTGCTGAAAAGTCCGCCGCCCATCATATCAAAAATCCCCCAGTTCTTCGCGCTGCCCATTTTTTCCATTGCCCGCTCCAGGCTTCTTAACGCAGCCTCTCCCGCCTGGATCGCCTCGCGGATTTCTCTTTGATCTATCTGAGTCATTCAATCCCTCCCCGCTATTTTTTCATGGCAAACGACTTACTATCCACCGCCCGCATGGTGGCAAGGATCCCGTTCAAGTGGTCGTATTCATGCTGGATCAACTCTGACATTCCATCCTCCATCAATAGCTCCTGCGGCTGCCAGTTCTCATCCCGATAACGCAGGATACAGCGGCGGCAACGCCGTACCCGCACCAAAAGCTTCGGAAACGACATGCAGTCATCCCAAAGCTCCATCAGCTCATCGCCCACCGGCTCAAGGGTCGGATTTATGATCACGCGGGGCTGATCCGTCAACATGCAGATCAGCCGCTTCTTTATGCCAATCTGGGGCGCGGCGATGGCCCGCCCAAAGCCGTAATCCCTCCGGATCCCGCGGATGCAGTCGAACATGTCCTCAAACACCGGCCGCAGCAGCTCCAGCTCCTCTTCCTTTACCTCTTCCGAGATTTCATAAAGCGCCGGATTCCCTAACAGCAAAATTTCCCGTTCCATACTTTCGTCCCCTCTCTGTAAAATTTACTCAGCTAAAATTTACTCCGTAAGACGGAGATCCTAAATTTCGTTTCTCAGCCTTCATACCG
>DVFQ01000149.1 GCA_018713185.1 Candidatus Copromonas avistercoris (nom. illeg.)
TGGCGGTCCAAGAGCTGGCCCATGGAGCGTTTAATAAAGACGCGGTCCGTGAAGTGTTCGCCCAGTTGATGACCATCAGCAGAAGATACCAGTACGGGCTTTTGGCGGAGCATGGGAAATTTGGGACCACGGGCTTTACGGAAGTGGAGGAAATCAAAAAGGACGGCGTCCGCGTCGTGTTCCAGGGGGTCGAGGGCGCTTACAGCCACGCGGCGGCCCGGAAGTTTTTCGGCCCCGAGACTGCCGTTTACCATGTCCCGGAGTTTGAGGATACCATGCGGGAGGTGGAGAGCGGACGGGCGGATTACGCAGTCCTTCCCATCGAAAACTCCACCGCTGGTTTTGTGATCAATAATTATGATCTGTTGAGCAAATATTCCAACTATATCGTAGGAGAGGTGTACGTTCCCGTGGAGCATGTGCTCTTAGGATGTCCGGACGCCAAGCTTTCAGATATCAAAACGGTGTATTCCCACCCCCAGGCCCTGATGCAGTGCTCGGATTATCTGAATGCCAGGAAGGACTGGAGCCAGATCAGCGTGTTAAATACGGCTGCGGCGGCGAAAAAGGTGATGGAGGAGAAGGACAAAAGCCAGGCGGCCATCGCCAGCCATACGGCGGGGGAGCTGTACGGCTTAAAGGAGCTGGCCTGCGGGATCAATAACGCGAAGGGAAATACGACCCGCTTCCTGGTTCTGGCCAACCGGCCGGTTTACGGAAAGCACGCGTCTAAGATCAGCGTGACCTTTGAGATCCCCCATATCAGCGGCTCTCTGTATAATATTTTGGGAAACTTTATTTTTAACGGCGTCAATATGGTAATGATCGAATCCCGGCCGATTCCGGAGAAGACCTTTGAATACCGGTTCTTTGTGGATATCGAAGGCAACCTCAGCGACGCGTCCGTCCAGAACGCGTTAAACGGATTAAAAGAGGAAGCTTCGTTTATGAGAATTTTGGGAAACTATTGAGCGGCAAAAAGCCGGAGGGATGGATTTGATATCCGCGTACAGGCAACAGGAGGGACAAAGAATGGCAGCGCAGGTGTTTGCAGCGATCGATGTGGGCTCGTTTGAGCTGGAAATGGGGATTTACGAACTGTCGGGGAAAAACGGGATCCGCAAGCTGGATCATATCCGCCATGTGATCGCCCTGGGAAGAGATACGTATAATACTGGAAAGATCAGCTATGAGATGACGGAGGAACTCTGCCAGGTGCTGGAGGACTTCACAGGGATCATGAAGACCTACGGGGCCGCGGAGTACCGGGCATACGCCACCAGCGCCCTTAGGGAGGCGAAAAACAGCCAGATCGTTTTGGAGCAGATCCGGGTCCGCACCGGGCTGACCGTCCGGGTGATCAGCAATTCGGAGCAGCGGTTTTTGGGCTATAAAGCGATCGCTGTGGCGGACGAGGAGTTTGATTCCAATATCCGCCAGGGAACGGCGATCCTGGACGTGGGCTTCGGCAGTATGCAGATTTCCTTGTTTGACAAGAACCTTTTGATCTCCACGTTAAACCTGCCCTTGGGGGTGTTAAGGATCCGGGGAACGGTCAGCGCCTTAAATACGACGGTAGACCGCAGCAAGCAGATCATCGGCGAGATGGTGGAGAGTGAGTTTGCCACCTATAAAAAAATGTATCTGAAGGACCGGGAGATCAAGCATCTGATCGGGGTCGGAGAGAATATCCTGTATCTGTTCCGGTATGAAAACGGCGGACAGCCCTTAAGGTGGGTGACCAGGGATCAGTTTGACCGGCTGTATGACGAGCTGGCCCAGATGAACGAATTTGAGATCGAGGAACGGTTCGGCGTCAGCCGGGAGTACGCGGCCCTTTTGCTTCCCAGCGCCGTGATCTATAAGAAGTTTCTGGAGCTTACGGGGGCGGAGATGATCTGGATCCCGGGGATAAGGCTCTGCGAGGGAATCGTGGCCGAGTACGCGGCGGAGCGGAAATTTATTAAATTTAAACATAACTTCAACAACGACATCATCAGCACCTCCCGCAACATGGCCAAGCGCTATAAATGCCTGACGGCTCATTCCGGCATGGTGGAGGAGTTTGTTCTGCAGATGTTTGACGCCATGAAGCGCTACCATGGATTAGGGGCCAGGGAACGGCTGCTTTTGCAGATCGCGGTCATCCTTCATGACTGCGGAAAGTTTGTCAGCGTCCGCAATGCCAATGAGTGCGCCTACCGCCTGATCATGGCGACGGAGATCATCGGCCTTTCCCATTTGGAACGGGAGATCATTGCCAACGTGGTCCGCTATAATATCCGGGATTTTGAGTACGATATGATCCAACTGGAAACGGAGGGGACGCTGTCCCTTGGGAAGAACGGGAAGCAGGAGGATGTGCGGCTTTTGATCGCCAAGCTTACGGCCCTTTTAAGACAGGCCAATTCCATGGACCGTTCCCATTGCTCAAAACTTGCGGGCTGCAAGATGGCGGTAAAAGAAAATCAATTGGTGGTTACGACGGATTCTTCGGAGGATATCAGCTTAGAGGCGGCGTCCTTCGAGCAGAAGGCCTCCTTCTTCGAGGAGATTTTTGGGATCCGGCCGGTGCTTAAGAAGAAACGGAGCAGATAAGGGAGCAGATAAAGGAGCAGAAAATGGCAGAAATCGAGACGGGCTTTTTGAACCCGAAAAATTATGTAAATAGGGAACTTAGCTGGCTGGAGTTTAACCGCCGGGTCCTGGGGGAGGCCAGGGACCGGACGACGCCTTTGTTTGACCGGCTGAAATTTTTAAGTATTACGGCCTCCAATCTGGACGAGTTTTTTATGGTACGGGTGGCCTCTTTAAAGGATATGGTCCACGCGGGATATAAAAAGCCGGATATCGCCGGGATGACGGCGGAGCAGCAGCTAAAGGCGATCGCGGAAAAGACCCATGAGCTGGTGGCTCAGCAGTATTCCACGTATAACCGTTCCCTTCTTCCCGCCCTGGAAGCCGCCGGCGTTCATGTCATCGAGCGGCATGAGGATCTGACTGGCGAGGAGGGGGAATTCGCGGACCGGTATTTTATGGAGGAGGTGTACCCGGTTCTTACGCCGATGGCCTTTGACCCCTCCAGGCCCTTCCCGCTGGTTCGGAATAAAACGCTGAATCTGGCCGCCCTCTTAAAGAAAAAGGAAGGCGAGGGGGAACTGGAATTTGCCATGGTTCAGGTTCCTTCGGTCCTTCCAAGGCTTGTCCTTCTTCCTTCCAAGGAGGGCTCCTGCCGGGTGATCCTTTTGGAGGAGATCATCGAGCGGAATATCCAGCAGCTGTTTTTAAATTATGATGTGGTGACCTCCCATCCCTTCCGGATCATGCGCAACGCCGACTTTTCCCTTGACGAAGAGGAGGCGGTGGATTTATTGGAGGAAATCAAAAAGCAGCTGAAGAAGCGCCAGTGGGGAGAGGTCATCCGGCTGGAGATCGAGGAAAAGGCGGATAAGCGGCTTCTAAAGATTTTAAAAAAGGAGCTTTCCGTGGAAGAGGCGGATATTTTTGAGATCCCCGGGGCGCTGGATCTGACGTTTCTCATGAAACTTTACGGACTTCCCGGATACGATCACCTCAAGACGCCGTTCCACAAGCCTCAGCCGGTGCCGGCGCTCATGAATGAGGACGATATTTTTACCAATATCCGAAAGGGTGATATCCTGTTAATGCACCCCTATGAAACCTTTGATCCGGTGGTGGATTTTGTAAGGACCGCGTCCAGGGATCCGGAGGTTTTGGCCATTAAGCAGACGCTTTACCGGGTCAGCGGCAATTCTCCGATCGTCGCCGCTTTGGCGGCCGCTGCGGAGAACGGGAAGCAGGTTTTTGTCCTGGTGGAATTAAAAGCCCGCTTTGATGAGGAGAATAATATTCTCTGGGCCAGGAAGCTTGAGAAGGCCGGCTGCCATGTAATTTACGGGCTTTTGGGCCTAAAGACCCATTCCAAGATCACCCTGGTGGTCCGCAGGGAGGAGGACGGGATCCGCCGTTATGTCCATTTGGGAACCGGCAACTATAATGATTCGACGGCCAGGCTTTATACCGACTGCGGGCTTTTGACCTGCCATCCGCTGATCGGAGAGGACGCGACGGCTGTCTTTAATATGCTGTCCGGCTATTCGGAGCCTTTAAACTGGAATTATCTGTCCTTGGCTCCCTTATGGCTGAGGAGCAAATTCCTTCGGCTGATCGAGCGGGAGACCCGGTTTGCCAGGGCGGGGAAGCCGGCCTCTATTACGGCGAAAATGAACGCGCTCTGCGATAAAGAGATCATTGCGGCCCTTTACGAGGCATCCTGCGCCGGTGTGAAAATCCGGTTGGTGGTGCGGGGGATCTGTTCCCTTAAGGCTGGGATCCCCGGACTTTCGGAAAATATTGAGGTCCGTTCCATTGTGGGAGAGTTCCTGGAGCATGCCCGGATCTTTATCTTTGAAAACGACGGCAGCGAGGAGATTTACATGGGAAGCGCCGACTGGATGCCCAGGAATCTGGACCGGCGGGTGGAGATTTTGTTCCCGGTTCTGGAGGAGCCGTTAAAGGAACGGATCCGCCGCTACATGGAGCTGGAGCTGGAGGATAATTTAAAGGCCCATGTGCTGCAGCCGGACGGCACCTATGAAAAGCCGGACCGCCGGGGCAAGGCTCCGGTCAATTCCCAGGAAGCGCTGTGCCGTCTCGCCGAGGAGGCAGCCGCTTTGGAACGGAAGAAATGGGAACCGAAGGAAAACGGCCGCGTCTTTATTCCCGCAGCCGGAGAACCGGACGCCCAATAAATTACTAGCACTCGTTTCAAACGAGTGCTAAATTTTTGTTGACATTTCCATTCCATCGTATTACAATACATGGTATGCGAAAGGAGTGGAATCGATATGGCAAAAAGCGGAAGCTTGTCGATCAATAGTGAAAATATTTTCCCAATTATAAAAAAGTGGCTGTATTCGGATCACGATATTTTTTATCGTGAGCTGGTGAGCAACGGCTGCGACGCGATTACAAAGTTAAAAAAGCTTTCCTTGATGGGAGAGTATGAGGAGCCGGAGGGGACGGAATACAAGGTTCAGATTACGGTAAACCCCAAGGAAAAGACGATCCGGGTCGAGGATAACGGACTGGGAATGACAGAGGAAGAGGTGGACGAGTATATTAACCAGATCGCCTTTTCCGGCGCCCAAGATTTCTTGAATAAATATAAGGATAAAGCCAACGAGGATCAGATCATCGGCCATTTCGGCCTGGGCTTTTATTCTGCCTTCATGGTGGCCGACCGGGTGACCATCGATACCCTTTCTTATAAAGAAGGCGCGAAGCCGGTGTTCTGGGAGTCAGACGGCGGGACGGAATTCAGCATGACCGACGGAAACCGGGAAATGAACGGCACGACGATCACACTGTACTTAAACGAAGACAGCGCGGAGTTTGCCAATGAGTACCGGGCCAGAGAGGTGCTGGAGAAATACTGCGCCTTCATGCCGGTGGAGATCTATCTGTCGGACGAGACGGCTGAGCCTCAGTACGAGACGATCGAGAAAGAGGAGCTGACCGACAAGGACACGGTGATCGAGACCATCGTGGAGGAAGCCAAGACCGAGGAGAAGGAAAAGGAAGACGGGACCAAGGAGACCGTTGAGGTTTCTCCGGCGAAGGAGAAATATAAGATCTTAAAG
>DVFQ01000150.1 GCA_018713185.1 Candidatus Copromonas avistercoris (nom. illeg.)
ATCGCCTTGCCAAGGCGAGGGTCGCGGGTTCGAATCCCGTCTCGTGCTTTTTTTATTGCCGGAATTTCCTTATGTTTCAAGGGGTTCCGGCTTCTTTCGTTTATAATTGTAATGGCTGTATTCGCAAATGGCTGCATGTTCATTTTCGCTGGTTTTTCGCGAGTAATGAAATTTTTAGTTGCTATTTCTTTATGGATATGATAGGATAATATCCACTTCGGCCCAAGGGCCGGGCAACTGAATATTGAACCTTCGGTATTTGTCTGGCAAAATCCAGCAAAACCAGACCGGCTTGGTAAGATATGAAAATATTACTGCCAGGAGGAAGCAAGCATGATTACAATGGAACATGTATGCAAATCGTATCGGATCGCCAAAAGGAACGCGGGGTTTAAGGAGGCCTGCAAGGCGCTTTTTAACCGGGAATATGAGGTGATCCACGCGCTGCGGGACGTAAGCTTTACGATCCATGACGGAGAAATGGTAGGCTATATCGGTCCCAACGGAGCAGGAAAGAGCTCCACGATCAAAATTCTCAGCGGAATCTTAACGCCTGACAGCGGCACAGTTCTTGTGAACGGGCGGGTTCCGTATAAAAACCGGATCGCCCATGTCCGGGAAATCGGCGTTGTCTTTGGACAGCGGTCCCAGCTGTGGTGGGACGTTCCGGTGATCGATTCCTTTGAACTTCTGAAAGATATCTATTCCATTCCCCAACCTGTATATCAGCAAAGTCTTGAAGAGCTGACGGAGCTGCTGGATTTAAAAGAGCTGCTTCGCTCTCCCGTAAGGCAGCTGTCCCTAGGGCAGAGAATGCGCTGCGAGATCGCCGCGTCGCTGCTCCACCGGCCTCGGATCCTGTTTTTGGACGAGCCGACCATTGGCTTGGACGCCGTGTCGAAACTGGCGGTCCGTGATTTTATCCGGAAGCAAAACCGGGAGCATAAAACGACGGTGCTTCTTACAACCCACGACATGCAGGACATCGAAGCCCTTGCAAGCCGGATCATTTTGATCGGAAAAGGCGAGATCCTGATGGACGGGACGCTAAAGGATATTAAAAGCGGAAATGAAACCATCGACGAGACGGTCGCGCAGCTGTACCGCGCGTATGAAATCTAGGAGGGCGTATGAAAAAATATCTTTCCTTTTTCCGGCTGCGGTTTCTTATGGGCCTTCAGTACCGGGCCGCGGCCGCAGCGGGCGTATTGACGCAGTTTGCCTGGGGATTTATGGAGATCATGATGTACCGCGCCTTCTACCGCGCCGACGCGGCGGCTTTTCCCATGAGCTTTGAGGCGACGGCGTCCTATATTTGGCTTCAGCAGGCATTTCTGGCCGTTTTTGCCGCCTGGATGCTGGAAAGCGAGATTTTTGACGCAATTAAAAACGGCGGTTTGGCGTATGAGCTTTGCCGTCCGATCCGGATTTACAATATGTGGTTTGCGAGAAGCGCGGCCAATCGTCTGTCGAGGGCGGCATTAAGATGTATGCCGATTTTGCTTGCGGCAGCTTTTGTGCCTCGGCCCTATGGACTGTCCTTACCGGCGAGTCCCATGCATTTTTTCCTTTTTCTTATAACATTGTGTACCGGGCTTGCGGTGACGGTGTCGTTCAGCATGCTGATCTATATGCTGACCTTTTTTACGATTTCTCCGCAGGGAGTGCAGATCCTTTTTACGTCCTGCGTGGAATTCCTTGCCGGCGCGATCGTGCCGATCCCTTTTTTTCCGGAGAAGATCGGGAGGATCTTGGAGCTTCTGCCCTTCGCGTCCATGCAGAATGTTCCCCTGCGGATCTACAGCGGGAGCATGAGCCTGGAGGAGACGGCGCGGGCGGCGGCGCTGCAGATTGCGTGGCTGATCGTAATTACGGCTCTTGGAAAATGGCTGTGCTGGACGGCGGTCCGGCGGGTGACCGTACAGGGAGGGTGATGGGATGAAGCGTCTTTATTTTCACTATGTATCTCTTAATGTCCGAAGCATGATGCAGTATAAAACCTCTTTTTTCCTTACGGTGCTGGGGCAGTTTCTCGTGTCCTTTCAGATTTTTCTGGGGATCTTTGTCATGTTTCAGCGCTTTTCCAATGTGGAGGGCTTTACCTACAGCCAGGTGCTTTTATGTTTTTCTATCATGCTTTTGGAGTTTTCCCTGGCGGAAATGTTTGCCAGGGGCTTTGATTCTTTTTCCAGTCTTGTAAGAAGCGGGGAGTTCGACCGTATTCTTGTACGGCCGCAGAATGAAATCCTTCAAGTGCTGGGCAGCCGGTTCGAGCTTACCCGGGCCGGAAGGCTTTTGCAGGCGGTTGTCATGTTCGTATATGGAATCTTGGAAAGCGAGATCGCGTGGGATCCGCTGAAAATTTTGACGGTTATTTTTATGCTGATCGGCGGGATCGCCGTATTCACAGGGCTGTTTATGATCTATGCCGGGCTTTGCTTTTTCACGCTGGACGGGCTGGAGTTTATGAACATCTTTACGGACGGAGCGAGGGAATTCGGGAAATATCCGATGGGCGTGTATGGAAAAAAGATCCTGCTGTTTTCTATTTTTATCGTTCCCTACGCATGGATCCAATATTACCCGTTCCTCTATCTTCTGGGACAGAGGGATTCGGTCTGGTTCGTGGTCCTGCCGCTTGGGGCGTGCTGGTTTTTGATTCCCGCCTGGCTTTTATGGCGGACGGGGGTAAAGCGCTACCAATCCAGCGGATCATAGGCTGCCGGATCCGGGAAACTCAAACCAGAAGATGGTCTGTCCGTTTGCGCAGTCGACGCCGTATTCCATGTGGTGGGCGGCAAGGATGGTGCTGACGATGGAAAGGCCGATTCCGGTGCCCATATGCCGGCCGCTTTGATGCTGGCTGCGCTGATAGCGCTCCCAGATGATCTGCCGGTCCGCCTCGGGAATCGGTTCTCCCGGATTGGCGACGCTTAGGCGCCAGAGGCTGGAGCGTTTTGTGACGGAAACGGTGATCTCCTCTCCCTCCGGGGTGTGGTTGATGGCGTTGTACAGAAGATTCCGCAGAACCTGGCTCATTTTTAACGGGTCCGCCAAGAGCTGCACCTCGACGGCGGGAGGAAGAAACCGGATCGGGATCCGGTATTCCGCGGAACGCGCCAGACAAGCGTCGATTTCTCTGCGGACTAAGGCGCAGAAGCTGCAAACCTCCGGATGGAGCGCGGTATAACCGGACTGCAGCTGCGAATAGTCCAGAATATCGTTCACCATTTCGCTCATCCGCCGCGCTTCATGGATGATCAGATCCAAATCCTCCTCCCGCATCTGGGGATCCTTCCAATGGATATCCCGGACCATTTCCGCGTAGCCTGCAATGACGGCAAGCGGGGAGCGAAGCTCATGGGAAACATTGGCGATCAATTCTTTCCGCAGGACGTCGATCCTGGACAGGGCTTGTCCCAGAAGGCCGACGGAGGCGGCCAGATCTCCCAGCTCGTCCCGGCGCCTGATATCGGCGCGGGCGTCGAAATCATTGCCGGCCAGGCGGTCAACCGTATCCCGGATCGTCAGGATGGGCTTGGTGAAATGCCTGGAAAAGCCAGCCGCCAAGATTGCGGCGGACAAGGTAAGAAAGGCGGACATAAAAATAAGCTGCTGCCGGTTTAAGCGGGTGACAGCGCTTAGGTCCAGCCGGTTAAAGAGGACCAGAAACGCGTCGGCTCCCCCGTAGGTGACGGAAAAGGGCATTAAGATCGCGTCGATCCGCTGATCCTTTGTATGCAGCTTTTGAAAGGGCTCCTGGTTTTGGATGGTTTCCAGCGCCGCCTGGGAGAGCCTGGTCTCCCATAGATGAAACTCCGGTTCGCTGGAAGCGTCGGTCAAGGCCTTTCCATTGCTGTAAATTCCGATCAGACTTCCGTCCGGGGAAGCCAGATACAGGGTTCCGTCGGTGATCCGGCTTAAAAAGGGAAGGAATTTCGGATCCCCTGCAAGATCGGAGCTGGTCAGATCCTCCATGACCGGCCGGAGCCGTTCTCTGGCGGAAGCCAGGGTGGCGTCCGCATAGTTTTTTTCCAGAAAAAGGACCTGGCCGAACCACATGCATCCCACGGTCAGCAGAACCAGCCCCATCATCATGGCCCAGAGCTCTAAAAAGATCCCTAGTCTGGGCTTTTTTATCATTTCTCCTGTTTTACTCATCGTTCACATTTTCCTTGCGATATTCAAATTTATAGCCGACGCCCCAGATGGTCTGGATGATGCCCCGATATGGGCCGAGCCGGTCCCGGAGTGATTTAATATGGGTGTCCACGGTGCGGCTGTCGCCGAAGTAATGGTAGCCCCAGACAGCCTGCAGCAGCTGTTCCCGCTTCATTACGAGATGCTCGTTCTGAGCCAGCTTCAAAAGGAGATCAAATTCCTTGGGGGATAAGGCCAGTTCGTTTTCAAAGAGGGTTACGGTCCTGGAGGCGGGAAGGATCGTCAGGCTTCCAAAGGTGAGGCTGACCTCCTGACGGGGACGGGTGCGCTTTAAGACTGCGTTTACCCGGGCCATCAGCTCCTTGGGACTAAAAGGCTTTGGAACATAGTCGTCCACGCCCAGGCGGAAGCCCAAAAGCCGGTCGTATTCCTCGCTCCGGGCGGTCAGCATGATGACCGGGATATTGCTGACCTTTCGGATCTGCTCTAAAACATCGAAGCCGTCAAGCCCAGGCATCATAACATCCAGAATGATCAGATCAAAAGAACCATGTCCGAGCTTGTCGAGGGCGGTCTGCCCGTCCGCCGCTTCCTCGCAGAAATGGGAGTCCAGCTCGCCATACGTACGGACCAGCCTGCGCAGTCTGGCGTCGTCGTCTACGATCAAAAGTTTTGCCATGATGCATCGCTCCTTTTGCGTTTTAAAAGATATTAGATCTATTATAACGCGTTCCTTTTTGGACCGGAAGCGTTCTCACAAAATTTTCAGATTTAGGCGGGCGGAGGGATCGAAATCCCGTTTTCTGCGGGGAAAACCGCCGCCAGACTGTAAGGAAACTGCAAGGAAAACCGCCGCCGGATATTGTTGAATCCTGGAGCTATTTGTGATATGATTACATCGAATTTACGGCGGAAACGCACATGCGCCGCCGGGAAAAGACCGATGGGAACAAGGAGACGGACATGGAAGGGGAAGCGGGAGCAAAGCAGCTAAGGGAGCGCCTTTTGAACGCGCAGAAGATCCTGGTGGGGATCGGCACGGAGTGGGACCCCAAAACGCCCGAGAGAAAAGCGAAGATAACAACGGCGGCGGAGACGTTAAGGAGGCTTCTTTCGGGGCGGGATTATTATGTGATCACCAGCCTGGAGGAAGAAGGGGTCTTGGCTCTTGGGATCGAAAAGGAACATATGGCGGCGCCCTTTTGCGTATCCTTTACGGAGGAGGACTGGAAAAATTATACGGCTTGGTTAGCCGGTACGCTGAACCGGAACCTGGTGCTTTTAGAGCTGGGGGAGGATTTTAAGAATCCTTCGCTGATCCGGTGGCCCTTTGAAAAAACGGCCATGCTGAATCAGAAGGCGGTTTTGTTCCGGGTCCATAAAAGCTTGTCCCAGATCCCGGATACTTTGAAAGAAAAAGCGGTCTCCATTGCCGCGGATTCCGTAGAGTTCCTTCTGGCTTGCGGTATTACGGAAGAAAAAGACGAACAGGAGGGTACGAATGGCTGCGATTGACAACGACTGGCTGGAGCCGATGAGCGCCGAATTTAAGAAGCCCTATTACAGGAAGCTGTACAATACGGTAAAAAGCGAATATGAAAGCAGGGAAATCTATCCCGCTCCGGATGATATCTTTAACGCCTTTGCCTTTACGCCCTTGTCCCGCGTGAAGGTCGTGATCCTGGGACAGGACCCCTATCATGAGCCGGGGCAGGCCCATGGCCTTTCGTTTTCGGTGAAGCCGGGAGTGGCGATCCCGCCCTCGCTGGTGAATATTTATCAGGAGCTTCACGACGACTGCGGCTGCTATATTCCGGACAACGGATATTTGAAAAAATGGGCGGATCAGGGCGTCATGCTGTTGAATACGGTTTTAACAGTCCGGGCCCATGCCGCCAATTCCCATAAAAATATCGGCTGGGAGGAGTTTACCAACGCGGCGATCCGCGTTTTAAATGAGGTGGACCGGCCCATGGTATTTATTTTGTGGGGAAAACCGGCGCAGTCCAAAAAGCCGATGCTATCAAACCCGAAGCATCTGATCTTGGAGTCGCCCCATCCCAGCCCCTTGTCCGCGTACCGGGGATTTTTCGGCAGCAGGCCCTTTAGCCGCACCAATAAGTTTTTAACGGAACATGGGCTGGAACCCATCGACTGGCAGATTGAAAATATAGGAGAAAAAGGATGAATGTATTTCTTGACTTTCTGAAGGTTCTTGTTTTTGGCCTGGTGGAGGGCTTTACGGAATGGCTTCCCATCAGCAGCACGGGGCATTTGATCCTGGTGGAGAACATTGTCCATCTGGATGTATCGGAAAACTTTATGAATGTGTTTCGGGTGGTGATCCAGCTGGGGGCGATTCTGGCGGTTTTGGTCCTTTACTTTAGACGCCTCAATCCCTTCGACCCGAAGAAAAAGGAACCCCAGCGGCGGGCCACCTGGCATCTGTGGATCAAGATCATCATCGCTTGTTTTCCGGCGGCGGTGGTGGGCCTTCTTTTGGACGAGGTTTTAGACCGTTACCTTTACAATCCCTATGTGGTCGCGGCCATGCTGATCATTTACGGAATCCTTTTTATCGTTTTGGAAAAGCACAACGAATATGTGAATTTCCCCATTAAAAAAGTATCCCAGATCAGCTATCTGAACGCGTTTTATATCGGCCTGTTCCAGCTTCTGGCGCTGATCCCGGGAACCTCCCGTTCGGGGGCGACGATCTTGGGGGCGATGCTCCTTGGCTGTTCCAGGACCGCTTCCTCGGAATTTACGTTTTTCCTTGGGATTCCGGTCATGTTTGGGGCCAGCCTTTTGAAGATCCTTCATTACGGCCTGGCGTTCCCGCCCATCGAGCTGTTTTATATGCTGGCAGGGATCTTGATCTCCTTTGCCGTATCCATGTATTCCATCCGGTTTTTGCTGGGATACGTAAAAAACCATGATTTCCGCTTCTTTGGTTACTACCGGATCACCCTTGGCGTGATCGTTCTGATCTATTTCGGCTTAACGGCGATTCTGGGCGCCTAACGCCCAACCGGCGTGTCCGGCGGCGCGAAAGGCGTCCGAAAAGGCGCCTTAAGAAGGCGTTTTTTTGCGGCGTCTGCCGGTTCTTCCTGCGATTCACAGTTCTCCTTCTTTTTTATCACAAATTTGTCACAAATATTTGTTAAATTATCCTAGCGGGCCGATGCGCCCGCTGTGAAGGGAGAATCGGATCATGTACGATGAGAAGAAATGGGAGGACGCCGGGAACGGCGGGTATGATCAGGAAGGTCCGTATCAAAAGCTGCCTCCTTATGGAAATAGAAGCGAACCTTACGGCTTTGGAAACGGGATGGAAGATGGAAATGATAAAAGGCCCGTTTCGAGCCGGGAAGTACGGCGGCGGAAAGTTTCGCCTGCTGTCATTGCAGGAGCCGTTATTTTGCTGGCGGTCGTTTTTGGCGCCGTGGCCGGAGGCACGATGTTTCTCGTGTACCAGGGCGCGTCGGCTTATTGGGCTCAGCTGGATACGGAGGGGCATGGTGAAGAGACGGGGCTGGCGGATTCCCAGACCGGCGGCTCGCACATTTTTGACGCTCAGCAAAGCACAGACGCGAAAGAAACCTCGGGGGCGGCGGGAAGCGCGGGGACGCAGGCGGCCGCCGCGGATCCTTCCGGAGAACTTCCGGAAGGAAGCGTGATTCTGGAGGACGTCTCGCCGATCGTGGAAGAGGCGATGCCGTCGGTGGTATCGATCACCAATACGGTTTTTTATCAGCGGTACGGATGGTTCGGCGGGACTCAGACCTATGAGATTCCCAGCAGCGGCTCGGGGATCATCATCGGGCAGAACGATACGGAGCTTTTAATCGTTACCAACAATCACGTGATCAACGACGCGGACAGCCTGACGGTCACATTTACGGACGAGAGCAGCGTACAGGCGGCCATAAAGGGAACGGACGCGGCGACGGATCTGGCGATCATCGCGGTGCAGCTTTCGGATATTTCCGCGGATACCAAGAGCCATATCAAGGCGGCGGCCCTGGGAGATTCGGACGCGTTAAAGATGGGACAGGGCGTGATTGCCATTGGAAATGCCCTGGGACATGGCCAGAGCGTCACGGTGGGCCATGTCAGCGCCCTGGACCGGGAAATCCAGGTGGACGGGGCGGTAAAGAAGGTGATCCAGGTGGACGCCGCGATCAATCCGGGAAACAGCGGCGGCGCTCTTTTAAACTCCAGGGGAGAGGTGATCGGGATCAACGAGGCGAAGTACGCGGACGAGAACGTGGAGGGAGTCGGATATGCGATCCCGATTTCCCATGCCAGAGATATTATTGACGAGCTGATGACCAGGACGACGAAGATCGAGGTTGCGGAATCGGAGCAGGGATATCTTGGCATTCAAGTGCAGAATATCGACGAGACGATTTCCCGGCTTTACGGAATGCCCCAGGGCGTCTATGTTTATAAGATCCCGGAGGATTCGGCGGCGGCCGGTTCCGGACTGCGGGAGAAGGATATTATTACGGAGCTGGACGGAGAGGAGATC